>JAUSPI010000073.1 GCA_030655775.1 Syntrophales bacterium | reverse complement strand
AATATTTTTGCATAATTACTATGTAGAAATAAGAAAAATTTTTTGGAAGGAGGTGGTAAGGGGAATTATTTCATTTGTTCATTCGTAGATGTTAAAAATCATTTAACCCAAAAGAAGTCGGGAAAGGAGGGATTTTAGATGTTTTCCAAAAAAGGAAGGGTGTTTTTAGCATTGACAGTCGTGGGGGTTTTTGTGTTTATGATGACCTTCACCGGGGTAGAGGCACCAGCCGCGAAACAGAAGCCAACCTCCTTGATCATCGCTACGGCTACTACCGGGGGGACCTACTACCCTATTGGCGTTGGTATGGCCTCCCTGTGGTCTATCAGGTTGGCTGACAAACATGGTATTCAAGTTCAGGCAATTACATCCGCTGGGTCAGGCGAGAATATCAACATGCTCAAGGGCAAGGAGGTGGAGCTTGCCATACTGCAGGGGCTTTTTGGAAAAATGGCATGGAACGGTATTGGGATGTACGAGGGGAAACCCGATAAGGAGTTACGCACCATCACCATGCTCTGGCCCAATGTGGAACATTTTGTAATCGTGAAGAATAAGGTAAAGAAGGGAATTGCATCCGACATCAAAGGGCTCAGGTTCTCCATAGGCAGAGCCGGAAGCGGTACAGAGATGTCCGGACTGACCATTATGGAAGGACTCGGAATGAAGAGGACGGATATCGAGGCCGAGTATCTGGGATATTTTGAGTCAGCCAAGGCTATAAAAGACAGGAGAATTAGTGGGGCCAACTTATGTGCCGGCCCTCCGGTGGCCGCCGTCACCGATGTCTCTGCCACGCCAGGGATGGAGGTCGTGGTCTTGGAGTTTACCGACGAGCAACTGAATAGTATCAATGCAAAGACCGCTTATCCCGGTTACCGCTACATCATTCCGGCTAATACCTATCCGGGACAGACCAAGGAAGTGCGCACCATCGCTCAGCCTAATTTCCTCGGGGTAAGGGCTGACGTGAATACGGAGGTGATCTATCTCCTCACTAAAACTCTTTTTGAAAACCCCGATTATATGAAGGCCGTCCACAAGATGGGGGGATTCATAACGTTAGAAAATGCTCTCAGTGGACTCCCCGCTCCGCTGCATCCAGGAGCCTACAAATACTACAAAGAGAAGGGGGTGAAGATCCCCGAGAACCTGATCCCACCTGAGGCACGTTAGGAGGTTAAAGTGGGTTATGGCCATCGGCCATAACCCACTTTTTTTCTATTACCCGAGGAGGTTCTATTGACTGGAGAAAGGAAGAAAGAGGAGATCGAAAGGCTGGAGGATGGGGGTGAGATTAGCACTTCCTTCCGGGAGCTTTCCGGAAGATGGCAATCGGTTGTTTATATTATAGGGATCGCTGCTTCTCTCTTCCATATCTGGGTGAACACCATTGGGGTGATGCCGGCGATATATCGCAATGCGGTTCACCTCGGATTCATCATGGTTTTGGCCTTCTTTTTCTATCCCATGTTCAAAAAAAAACCTCAAAAGGGATTCGGCATTGATTTTTTCCTCGCCCTGCTGGCAACTGCTGTGGTCTTATATATCCTTTTCTTTGAAGAGGAACTCCACCTGGATAGGGCCTCTATCCCCATCATGCGAGACTACATCTTTGCAGCTATCGCCATTATAATTCTCCTCATTGGTACCCAGAGAGCTGCTGGATGGATTATTCCCGTCCTCTCCATTGTCTTCTTCGCTTATGCGCTCTTTCTCGGTAAATTGATTCCCGGCGCCTTTCACTATCGCGGGGTAGCTCTGGGAAGGCTGCTTTATCGCATGTACCTGACCGATGAGGGAATGTTCGGTATAGTCTGTACCGTCTCCTCTACCTATGTATACCTGTTTATCCTCTTCGGGGCATTTTTGTTGAAGTCCGGGGCTGGAGATTTCATCATCAAGTTGGCCCAGGCGCTGACCGGCCGCATGGTTGGTGGTCCCGCCAAGATCGCTGTGATCGCCAGTGGTTTTATGGGATCGATTTCGGGCAGTGCGGTGGCCAATACCGTAGCCACCGGCTCCTTTACCATCCCCCTGATGAAGAGGGCAGGATACCGGCCTCATTTTGCTGCAGGTGTGGAGGCGGCAGCATCCACCGGGGGACAGTTGATGCCACCCATTATGGGGGCCGGGGCCTTCATTATGGCACAGTGGACCGGGATTCCCTATCTGCATATCATCGCCGTGGCCACCATTCCGGCGATTATGTATTTTCTCTCCGTGGGGTTTTTTGTCCATATTGAGGCACTTAAACAGGGAATGAAACCCATGAGCAAAGAGGAGATCCCCGACCTGAAAAAGGTTTTGAGAGAAGGCTCTATTTTCCTTATTCCGATTGTCGTGTTGATCCTGCTACTGGTCAGGGGGTTTACTCCCACATATGCCGCTTGTATAGGGATCTTTTCTATCGTAGTAGTGAGCTGGTTGCGCAAGGAGACCCGCATGAAGTTGAGGGATATCCTGGATGCCCTCTATTTAGGGGCGAGAAACAGCGTCTCCACCGCATCCATCCTTATCTGCTCAGGGACCATCATTGGAATCGTGGGGATCACCGGTGTAGGGGTTACCTTCTCAGGAATGATCATCGAGCTTTCTGGAGGCCACCTATTCTTGGCCATCATACTGGTGATGCTGGCCTCACTCGTCCTTGGAATGGGACTGCCGGTAACTGCTTCCTATATCTTTCTGGCCGTGCTGGCCGGTCCGGCATTACAACAGATGGGGATTTCTTTACTGGCCGCCCATATGATCATCTTCTGGTATAGCCAGGATGCTAACGTCACCCCTCCGGTTTGCCTGGCAGCCTATTCCGCTGCGGGGATTGCAGGATCAAATCCCATGCAGACCGGCTTAGCCGCCTGGAAGCTGGCCAAGGGACTTTACATCATTCCTTTCCTTTTCGCCTACACACCTATCCTTTTCGAAGGACCTGTCTACGAGGTGCTCATAACCGCGGTTAGTGCCACCCTGGGGCTCTTAGCCTTCACGGTTGCCATGGAAGGGTACTGTCTACGCGGGTTGTTCCTCTGGGAAAGGAGTTTGGTAGGTCTTGCCTCACTGGGGTTGCTATGGCCAAATACGACTTTCAGGATTGTGGGGTTTCTCGTCTTTGGCAGCATCTATCTGAGCCAGAAACTGGCTGGCAGACGACAATCCCCAAAACCGTCAGGATAGATTAGAGTTCAATGTTTTAGGCAACCATGCTTAATTTACGAAGAGTTGGTTATCAGACAATGAAACGATAGTAAATGGCTTGCACGATAGCAAAGAGCAGGACGATAACGGTCAGCAAGATAAACCCGCTTGCCACGATTCGATGAAAAAAGTTTTCACTTTTTCTTTCATTGTAGCCTAAGATCAGGCCGATCAGCATGCCCGCGACGATTCCTCCTCCATGAGCCCAGTTATTGATTCCCGGAACCATAAGGCCGAACAGTACAAGACCGATTATCCATCCCATGGCCTGTCTATAAATTGCTTCTCCGTAGAGTCCTCCACGGCTTTTACCGTAATATAAGATAGCACCGATCAGTCCGCAGATACTGGCGGATGCCCCTATAGTGAGGAAGACGCCGGCCAGGTAGGACATGTAAAACCCGAGAATCCCGCTGAGCAGGTAGATAATTGCAAAGCGGTTAAACCCGTATTCTTGCAGTACGAACGGTCCCAGTTGCCGCAAAGCGAACATGTTAAAGAATATATGAAGTATGCCCCCATGGATAAACGAAGCAGATAAAAGTGTCCACCAGCGGCCGAATCTGTCGATTGGAATGGTACCCGTAGCGCCTAAAAGGAGCAGGCTGTTGTTGGAAGGGGATAAAAATGTCAGAGGATTTGCCGGAGAACCGAGGTTGAGAGGCGTTAATATAAGGGAGAAGATAAAAATGGCAATATTACAGTAAATAATAACCTTTATAACATCTTGCGGTTTCTTGAAGAAGCTTCTTTTCAGCCGGGAACCAGGTCTGGTTATCCCGCAGTAGGGACAGGAAGCTTCTTCCGAGCTGATAAGTTTCCTGCAATTGGGACAGAGAATCGGGTTTTTTTCGGTGCCTGACATAGCAAAACCTGGAATTAACAGTTGACAAAAAATCTTGACCTACTTTTAAAACACTATTCCAGCAGGGTTCAAATGTCTTTCGCTTATCACAGAAAAGTTGAGCGATGTCAAGGATTACACAGAGCAGCAAAAAAATATTGACACAGGCATAAAACGTTGGTATAAGACTCCCGGATTTAACTTTTGAGGACGTCAGGTTATGAGAAAAAGTCTGTTATTGGTAAGCAACTGGTGGTGGTATTTAAATAGAGAGATTCGTCCACCGTTACAAGTGTAAAATAAATACTGACAAAGAAAGTTAGCCGTGGAAGAGCTCTTCAGCACACTCCACGGCTTTTTTGTTTTAGGGGAAGGGGCCGTAATTATTAACGGCCCTTTTTTTGTTCGATAGACAGGTGACACGGACAAACAAGGTTGTCCATGCCACCCATACTTTAAAATTCTAAGAGGATTTTTTAATTATGTACTATCCACACTTTGAGGGATTCAAAAAACTGACAAATGAGGGAAATCTGATCCCCGTTTACAGGGAAATCATGGCTGACATGGAAACCCCTGTGTCGGCGCTGTTGAAATTAAGTTCAAAAACATACACCTTCCTTCTGGAGAGTGTGGAGGGGGGTGAAAAATGGGGAAGATACACATTTCTGGGGTCGGATCCGGATGTTGTTTTTAGTGTCAGGAAAGAGGACGTTGTTATCCGGGAAAATGGAGAGAACCGCTGTCACAAGCATGAGGGAAAACCCCTCAAGTTTTTGAAGAATTTGATGGGAAGATACCGTCCCGTTCATGTTGATGGTCTTCCACGGTTTTACGGCGGGGCTGTGGGTTTTCTCGGCTATGAGATGGTGCGCTATTTTGAAAAACTGCCGGCAGAAGCTGTAGATGATCTAAAAACAGACGAAGCAATATTTCTCATTACCGACACACTGATTATCTTTGACAATGTCAAACATACGATAAAGGTTGTGGCATGTGCCTTCACCGAAGGCAGAGATGATCTGGACGATGTTTACGAAGAGGCTATCCGAAAAATAGATGCCCTGATAGAGATGCTGAATGCCCCGATGGAAAAGAGAGAAAATTTTCACAAACAGGATAAAAACTTTCATCTTCAATCCAACATGACGCCGGAAGACTATAAAACGGTCGTCAGAAGGGCGAAGGAATATATTGTTTCAGGCGATGCAATTCAGATTGTTCTATCACAGCGATTTCAAATGGAAAATCGTATTGCCCCCATCGATCTATATCGGGCGCTTCGTTACGTTAATCCTTCACCATATCTCTTTTTTCTGAAACTTGAAGACCTCATCCTTATAGGTTCCTCTCCTGAAGTGATGGTTCGTCTTGAAGAGAAGTCAGCGGAATTGAGGCCCATCGCCGGCACGAAGAGAAGAGGCAGTAGCGAACAGGAAGACAGGAAACTCGCAGACGAACTTCTGAATGATCCCAAGGAGAGAGCGGAGCATATTATGCTGGTCGATCTGGGAAGAAACGATCTGGGAAGAATTGCCCAGACAGGGAGCGTTCAGGTCAATCAGCTTATGGTGGTAGAGAGGTATTCCCATGTCATGCACCTCGTCTCCAATATCCAGGCCCAATTATCCGAAGACAAAGATTGCTTCGATGTTCTTGAGGCGACCTTTCCTGCGGGGACGCTTACCGGTGCACCGAAGATCAGGGCAATGGAGATTATTGATGAGCTGGAACCTTCCGTAAGGGGACCTTACGGCGGGGCTGTCGGCTATTTCAGCTATACGGGAAACATGGATTTTTGCATTACCATAAGGACTATCATGGTCCACGACGGGAAAATTTTTATCCAGGTGGGTGCAGGAATTGTGGCAGATTCCGATCCGGAAGCCGAGTACCAGGAAACTATCAGTAAGGCAGAGGGAATGATTAAGGCTATAAGAATTGCAGCCTCGGAATTTGAAATAATGGATGATATTGATTAGGCATGGTGTTCCGAAAATAAGGAAGCTTTAATAAAGGAGGAAAAGATGATTTTGGTGATCGACAATTACGATTCATTTACCTACAACCTTGTGCAGTATGTAGGTCAGATGGGTGAGGATGTCCTGGTCTACCGGAATGATGCGATATCACTCGAAGAAATAAAGGGATTAGCTGTGAACGCAATATTCCTGTCGCCAGGTCCCGGTACTCCCAGGCAGGCAGGG
Source organism: Syntrophales bacterium (assembly GCA_030655775.1). NCBI lineage: Bacteria > Pseudomonadati > Thermodesulfobacteriota > Syntrophia > Syntrophales > Syntrophales bacterium. Next base: position 20,576 of record JAUSPI010000073.1, on the reverse strand, counting down.
ATCACGGTCGATGTAATCAGGCACTTTTACAAAACAATTCCTGTTTTGGGGGTTTGTTTGGGGCATCAGGCAATAGGCTTTGCCTTTGGCGCCGATGTGGTCAGGGCCGACAGGATTATGCACGGAAAGACATCTAATATAATCAACGACGGACGAACGGTCTTTGATGGGCTCCCAAATCCCTTTGTTGCAGGCCGTTATCATTCTCTAATACTGAAAAGGGATTCAATTCCATCATGTCTGGAAATAAGCGCCCGGACGGAAGAAGGGGAGATCATGGGTATAAGGCATCGTGAATATCCGGTAGAAGGAATACAGTTTCATCCTGAATCGATACTTACACCAAACGGAAAACGAATAATTAAGAATTTTTTAGGATTGATAAATTAAGGAGACAGTTTTCAGGGGTCAGTGATCCCTGCTTACTGCCTACTCCTTACTGCATACTTTGACGAGCCCTGGGGACTGTTACAAAAATCATAAGAGGAGCCAAAACAATGATAAAGGAAGCGATTGGAAAGATTGTCGGCGGCATTGATCTGAACGAGTCCGAGATGATGGGGGTTATGAATATTATTATGGAAGGGGAAGCTACCCCTTCCCAGATTGGAGCTTTCATAACGGCACTGAGAATCAAGGGGGAGACCGTTGACGAGGTAACCGGTGCTGCCCGTATCATGAGGCGCAAGGCCACAAGAATCAATGCCCTTTCGTCGGTCATAGTTGACACCTGTGGTACCGGTGGCGATGGCATGAACACATTTAATATTTCTACAACTGCGGCCTTTGTTGCGGCAGCGGCCGGTTTGACTGTGGCCAAACATGGGAACCGTGCGGTATCAAGCAGTTGTGGAAGCGCCGATGTCCTGGAGGCCGTCGGTGTAAACATTGATGCCGGGCAGGAGATAGTGGAAGAATGCATTCAGCAGATAGGAATTGGCTTTCTCTTTGCCCCCAGGCTTCATGGTGCCATGAAATATGCCGTAGGCCCGAGGAGGGAAATTGGAATCAGGACGATATTCAACATGTTAGGACCACTTACGAATCCCGCGGGAGCAACTTCTCAGCTTATAGGAGTTTATGATCCCAGATTGACGGAGATGTTTGCCGGTGTCCTGAAAAATCTGGGCGCAAAAAGAGCTTTTGTAGTTCACGGATCAGACGGTCTTGATGAGGCCACCGTCGTCGGAGAGACAAGGGTTTCAGAATTAAATGACGGACTGATTACAACCTACAATATCAATCCGACAGATTTTTTTGGTGAAATATCCGATGGACAGGAGCTTATAGGAGGGGATGCATCAGTCAATGCAGAGATTACGAGAGGTGTTCTGACGGGGGAAGAAGGGGCCTGCCGAAGAATTGTTCTTCTTAACGCAGCGCTCGCAATCATGGCAGGAGGAAAGGCGGAAAATATCAGGGAAGGGATTGATATTGCCGCAGATTGTATAGATAGTGGAGCCGCCGTAAAGAAACTGCAGGCACTGATTGAACTGAGCAATAGCTGACGGTTTGTATGAAAGTTCAGAGTTCAAAGTTCCGAGTTGTAGGGTGGGCATTGCCCACCAGTTGGTTTTGTTTATGGGTGGCATGGACAAACTTGTTTGTCCGTGTGCAGGTCGAGTCCTACACTTTCATGCTTCAGGGTACGTAATATGATTTTAGATAAGATCGTTGCTGCTAAAAAGGAAGAAGTCGCTCATCTGAAATATTCGGAGCCGGTTTCTGAGTTAAAAAAGATCATCTGTGATCTTCCACCTGCAAGGGATTTCAGGAAAGCTTTAAGCAGTTACGAATGTTCCGTAATTGCAGAAGTCAAAAGAAGCTCACCATCGAAGGGAAGATTGAGAGAGGATTTTGATCCCCTTGAGATTGCTTCGATCTATGAAAAAAATGGTGCCGCTGCTATATCGGTTCTTACTGACAGGAAGTTTTTTGAGGGTGATAAGGCATATCTTTCGGCCATCAAGGAAATCGTTGACGTTCCCCTCCTAAGGAAGGATTTTATAATTGATTCCTATCAAATTTGGGAAACAAGAGTCCTGGGCGGTGATGCTATTCTTCTCATTGTGAGACTGTTGAGAGATGAACAGTTGACGGAATATATCCAGATTGCAGCACAACTCGGCCTTGATTCTCTTGTTGAAGTACATACCAGGGGAGAGCTGGAAAGAGCCATTGCCGTCGGGGCCGATATCATAGGAATCAACAACAGAAACCTGGAGACATTTTCGACGGATTTGATGACCAGCTTAGACCTGGCATCCAGTATCCCGGAAGAGAGGATTATCGTAAGTGAAAGCGGTATCAACACAAGGGAAGATATCGATATTTTGATGAAGGCGGGTATTCATGCCTTCCTGGTTGGTGAGACCCTTATTAGGGCAGATGATATCGGCGGGAAGCTGAAGGAACTTTTGGGGGCAAAATCCCCCCTAACCCCCCTTTAACAAAGGGGGGCACCAGGTCTTCCCCCTTTAACAAAGGGGGATCGAGGGGGATTTAACGGTATTGGGGATCAAGTGATGACTGAGATAAAGATTTGCGGGATGACAAACGCAGCCGATGCAATGAATGCGGCGCAGTGCGGTGCAGATGCCCTCGGGTTTATTTTTTACCCGAAAAGTCCGAGGTATATCCTGCCGGAGGCGGCAAGAAAAATTATAGACAAACTGCCTCGTAATGTATGCAAGGTGGGGGTCTTCGTCAATCATGAGGCTAAAGTGATAAAGGAAATCGTGGAAGTTTGCGGTCTTGACTTTATCCAGCTTCATGGAGATGAATCACCGCGGTATTGTCGGGAATTTCCTAAATCGATATTGATAAAGGCGATATCGGAACAGACTTCACAACTTTCCGACTATTCGGTGAGAGCCATCCTGATTGATGCCTGCCATCCGGAGCTTTACGGGGGTACCGGTAAAAAATCAGACTGGGATCTTGCCGTGGCGGTCAAAGAGCACTGTCCTCTCATTCTCTCCGGCGGGCTGAATCTGGGCAATATTGAGGAAGCGCTAAGAATTGTCTCGCCTGATGCAGTGGATATAAATAGCGGTGTTGAAATGTTACCGGGGAAGAAGGACTCTGAAAAGGTGAGAAAAATCATTGAGATTGTGAGAAAGACGGGAAGTATAGCGAAGGGCACTGTCTTTGAAAAGTAGTCAGCAGTCAGAATTCAGAAGGTAAACTGAACAAATTGTTTTTTCTCCCGAATTCTGACTCCTGCATTCTTTGTTTTAGTAAAACTTGAGGTGAGAAACCATGCAACAAAATTTACCGGACAAAAACGGACATTTCGGAATCTTCGGCGGGCGATACGCCGCCGAGACACTAATGCCTGCCCTTATTGAGCTGGAAAATGCCTACAATGAGACGAAATACGATCAAACATTCAGGGATGAGTTGTCTTTCTATTTACGTGAATATTCGGGGAGGGAAACCCCTTTGTACTATGCCAGGCATTTTACCGAGAAGCTGGGGGGCGCGAAGATATATCTGAAGCGGGAAGATCTGAATCACACCGGTTCTCACAAAATTAACAATACCCTTGGACAGGCACTTCTTGCCAGAAGGATGGGAAAAGAAAGAGTTATAGCGGAGACAGGTGCCGGCCAGCATGGTGTGGCAACGGCCACGGTGGCGGCGCTGTTCGGAATGGAGTGTCAGGTGTTCATGGGTGAAGAGGATATCCGGAGACAATCCCAGAATGTCTTTCGGATGAAGATATTGGGGGCGGAGGTGGTACCGGTGACCTCAGGCACCGGAACACTGAAGGATGCCATGAATGAAGCAATGCGCCAATGGGTTTCACGGGTGAGAGATACTTTTTATGTTATCGGTTCCACGGCAGGGCCCCACCCTTATCCCGCTATGGTACGGGATTTTCAGTGCGTAATTGGAGAAGAGACAAAAAGGCAGATTATGGAAAAGGAAGGAAGACTTCCCGATGTTCTTGTTGCCTGTGTAGGAGGTGGAAGTAATTCCATGGGTCTTTTCTATCCCTTTAAGGATGATTCCAGTGTCGCAATGATCGGGGTAGAAGCTGCAGGAAAAGGGATAAAGACAGGGATGCATGCGGCGAGTATATCGGCTGGTAGTATCGGTGTACTCCACGGAAATAAGACATACATCCTTCAGGATGAAGGCGGGCAGGTCAAGGACGCCTTTTCCATCGCTGCCGGTCTTGACTATCCCGGTGTGGGTCCTGAACACAGCTATTTTCACGAGACGGGAAGAGCTCAATATGTGGCGATAGACGATGATGAGGCATTAAATGCCGTCGTTTTTCTGACAAAATGTGAAGGAATCATCCCAGCTATGGAAAGCGCTCATGCTATAGCCTATGCCATGAAGCTGGCTCCAACACTTGCGAAGGATAAAATCATCGTGGTCAATCTTTCTGGCAGGGGTGATAAAGACACGGGAATTATTTCTGAAAAAATGGGGGTTAGTTTGTAATGGGACGCATCGAAAGAAAGTTTGATGATTTAAAGAGAAGAGGTGAAAAGGCTCTGATCATTTATCTGACGGCGGGGGATCCGAGTCTGGAAAAAACTTATGAAATGGTTCTCGGTTTGGATAAAGCCGGAGTAGATGTAGTAGAGATTGGAGTTCCTTTTTCAGATCCGACAGCGGATGGACCCATTATTCAGGCCGCTTTCCAGAGGGCATTGAAAGAGGGAACAACGCTTTCCGATATCCTCGATATGATCGAAGAGGTGCGAAAAGTCTCTGAGATTCCTGTCGTTCTGTTCGGCTATTACAACCCCATTTTTATTTACGGAAATGAAAAATTTGCCATAAGGGCGAAAGAGGCCGGGGTGGATGGGATATTGGTGGTTGACCTTCCCCTGGAAGAGTCGGGCGAATTAAGGAAATATACTGATAAATCCGGAATTGATTTTATCTCTTTGATAACACCAACAAGCGATGATGATCGTATTAAAAAGATATCGGAAAGGGCGTCAGGGTTTATCTATTATGTTTCAGTTATGGGCGTGACAGGAACGAAAAAACCGGAGATTGCCGATGTCAGGAAGGATATAGGAAGGATAAGGAAGGTGACAAACCTTCCTGTAAGTGTTGGTTTTGGCATATCCACGCCGGAGCAGGGCGAGGAAGTTGCTCAATATGCTGATGGCATTGTTGTGGGAAGTGCAATTGTCAGGCTTATTGAAGAGAACAGTAAAAGAAGGGATTTGGTGGAAAAAGTTTCCTCCTTTGCCGGGGAATTCAAAAAATCCGGTTTAAAGAGTTGACAACTTGACTTCGTTTTTTTATAATTATCGACAATGGAAATGAAAGAACATTTTTCATAAAGTCCAAAAACGATCTTGAAACTTACCTGCATTATTTTCTTAAGATTTCGGTTTATGGAGAAAGCAAATCAACCGATTTTTGCCCAAGTTCCCAAAAAATCTTTTGTACATAGGAATATTTTTAACAAATAACCATAACTGTGCAATGGAGAGATTAATCATATGAATACATTATCCAGAGATGAGTTAAAAACACTGATGCAGAAACAAAAAGAGTTATGTGTTTCCATTTTTATGCCCACTCACCGGGCAGGGGTAGAAACCCAGCAAAATCCAATCAGGTTCAGGAATCTGCTTCGCAAGGCCGAAGATAGTTTGATTGCAAGCGGTCTACGTGCCCAGGAAGTGGAAGAATTGCTTGCGCCGGTCCTCCAGGCAATTTCAGGAAATGGGTTTTTCTGGCGGCGTCAGAGCGAAGGGCTTGCCATATTTCTCTCGTCCGAAGTATTTCGCCACTATCGACTTCCCCTTGATTTTAAGGAATTACTGGTTATCACCGACCGTTTTCACATCAAGCCTCTTCTTCCCATGCTCAGTGGTGACGGCCAGTTTTATGTCCTTGCCCTCAGCCAGAATGAGGTCAGACTTCTTCAGGGTACGCGACAGAGCATAAATGAGGTTGATTTAGGAGGTGTTCCGAAAAGCCTTGCCGAAGCACTCCAGATCGATGTTTTGGGGAAACAGCTTCGGTCTCATACAGGCACGTCGCTGGGAAGCGGCGATCGTTCAGCTATGTTTCATGGTCAAGGTTCGGGGAGCGAGGTACCTAAAAAGGATAACATTTTGCGATATTTTCATCTCCTTGACAAAGGGTTACGCGAAATGCTGAGGGACAAGCAAGAACCTTTAGTCCTGGCAGGGGTTGATTATCTTTTCCCGATTTACAGAGAGGCAAATTCTTACCCCAATCTGTTGGACGAAGGAGTTACGGGAAATCCTGAAGGATTGAGTGCGGACGTGCTGCATGGCCAGGCCTGGGCAATTGTACAGCCATACTTCCAGAAAGCTCAGGAAGATGCAGTATCCCTGTACCGGCAATCTGTCGGCACCGGGTTAACTTCCGGTAACGTCAAAGAAATTATTCAGGCATCCTATCACGGGCGGGTGGGGACGTTGTTTGTTGCGGTTGGCCTTCAGCAATGGGGCGCTTTCGATCCTGACAGTAACGAGGTGCATATGCACCAGGAGGCTGAGCAGGGTGACGAAGATTTACTGGACTTCGCTGCCATTCAGACCTTTTTGAATGGTGGAACTGTCTACGCGGTCGCTCCGGAAAAAGTTCCAGATAACGTACCTATAGCCGCAGTGTTTCGTTATTGAAAGGGAGATTATGTCTGGGTTTAAAAATCGGATTATTCGTGCCGCGAAGCTCGACCCTGCGCTATATGAAGAAGTTGAAGCTGATGAAGGTGCAATGTTTCAGGCCATGGGGGTCGTTGTCCTTTCCAGTGTTGCTGCCGGAGTAGGAAGTATTGCAAGTGGAAGGATTACAGTGGTTTTACTGGGAACAATATCCGCTCTTGTCGGGTGGTATCTCTGGGCATATCTGACATATTTTATTGGCACGAAACTCTTGCCGGAGCCGCAGACTGAATCAAACCCCGGTGAGTTGTTACGAACTATCGGTTTTTCGAGCTCACCCGGCCTGATTCGAATATTTGGAATTATTCCGGGGCTGGCAGGGCTGATTTTTTGGGTGGCCGCTATCTGGATGCTGGTGGCAATGGTTATTGCTGTCAGACAGGCACTTGATTATCAGAGCACATTTCGTGCAGTAAGTGTCTGTTTGATCGGCTGGGTAATTCAAGTATCTGTTCTTATGCTTTTTCTGTCTATTTTTGGTGGTTACATAGAAACGGCACACGGCTTTTGATGGGTTCTATACACAAATTCTATGTTAGACCATTGGTCGGGACAAATTTGACCGGGAGCGCACCCGCAAGCCCCGCCTTGTAGGCGGGGTAAGGGGCGCAATATAATTAAATTATTCCTTACCGGGAAGCGCCCCGCCCTGTGGGCGGGGAGCTTCACTAAACTGTCTGTGTTTCACCAATTTGCCGGGGAAAACCATGAATAATGACCCTAGCAGGAGAAAATCTAAGCGCGTTCTGGTGGACTTTGTGCTGGAAGTGTCTGCCAACGACATTGATGGAAACAAATATAATGATAACGCTGTGTTAAGTGATGTCTCCGGAGGAGGCGCCAAGCTTATAACCAAGCAATCTGACAAATATTTTTTAGGGCAGCCGTTAGAAATAACTATTTATTTGCCTGGAACAAATGATGTGAAGGCTTATATAACAGGACAAGCGACGGTTGTGCGGATATATTTACCTAAAGCTCCGGATGCTGGTGAAGAAGGTAAAGGAATGGGCGTAGCTATCAGCTTTGATGATCCGTTGAAAATGCATAATGAGTGAAATCTCTGCAGTTTACTGCGGAATTGGCAGGCGAACACATTAAAACTATAAGGGGAAATTAATATTATCAATGGCACAGCCGGAATATAATAATTATGACAGCTTTGTTGGCAAGACAAGGGTCATTTTAATCCTGTTGGGAATTTTCCCGTTTCTCATAGTTATCTATCTATTTGTCTATGAAAAAATACATTTGACAGATATGATGGTCCTTCTTGCCGCTTTAGTTGCGTTTTTTATTCTAACGGGTTTTGGTCTGTTGAGAAGATCGGCCGACCAGCTTGTTGAACTTTCCAGAAAAACAGGAAGTATTTTGTTGGACAAAAAGAACCCATGTATTGAGATTGAGGCCGATCAGGAGCTGAATGATATAGCTGATAATTTTAACTTGGTTCTCAAAGAACTAAAAGATGTTAAACGAGATATTAGTGAACAGTCTGTGCAACTTATGACTTATAGTAGAAACCTTACTTCGTCCTATCAAAGGATTCAGGAAGAAGAAGAATTGAGGAAAATGTTGACCCGATATGTGGGAGAGAATTTGGTGGAAAAATTGATGAAGTCAAAAGACGAAGTGTTCCTTGAAAATGAAAGGATGGAGGTCACCATACTCTTTGCTGACATAAGGTCTTTTTCCACTTTTTCCGAGAGGATGGAGGCTGAAGAAGTTGTTGCAATGCTCAACCGGTATTTCAGCACCATGTCGGGCATCATTTTTAAACATAATGGCATATTAGATAAATTTATCGGTGACCAGATTATGGCCGTATTTGGACTTATTCCTTCTGAAAACAATGGTTCCTATGATGCCATTCGTGCAGCCATAGAGATGCAGGATACTATGGAAAAAATGATGCAAGATGGAACCAAAGGGGATAGTGAAATATTTGATATAGGAATCGGAATCAACACTGGCACTGTGATTGTTGGAAGTGTAGGTTCTGAAAGCAGAAAGGACCACACGGTCATAGGTGATAGTGTAAACGTTGCTGCAAGATTGGAGAAGATAGCGGGGGGTGGCGAAATAATTGTTGGCAAAAAGACACATAGCCAAACCGAGGGTCTTTTCCGTATAAAAGAAGAAGGCAAAATATACGTCAAAAATAAAATTGAACCGGTTGTATGTTATAAGGTTTTAAGATAAAAGAATTATTGATGATTCTCTTTCGTTTTTAGGGTTTGCGGCAAGCCATTATCTTTTAATAATCAGCATATACTGACAACAAACAATGCCCATAGGCTTTTAGCCCAAGTTTAACCCCACCCTGAACACAAATACAGTAATATCAGGTGGTTGAAGCTAAACGATCAGATTTATGGTCACTACATCTTTACATCTCAACCTTTGTACGTTTCAGTGGAACACTGGTAATCCCCAGCGCACTATACACCTCCACCTGTTTCGGGGTTGGAATACTGCAATAACGAAGGTGCACCATTTTACCATCCGCAGTGGGAAGATGAGTGCTGAGGGCTATATGCGTCTGAAGCATGGAACGAACAGTGTCCCACCGATGATTGATACCGGCCTTGCGTAGGTGCTGCTGGATATAGTTTAACAGGTGGTACGCAAGGATCGAGATAAAGAGATGGCCCTCTATGCGGTCTGATTTGCTGTGATGGATGGGACGAAGTCCCAGCTCACTTTTTAAACAACGGAAGGCATCTTCCACTGATGTAAGCATGATATAGAGAGACCATATCTTGTTTTTTGAAAGATCCATCCTGTTTGTGCGTATGAAGTAACTGCCGTCATAGGGCTTGCCCAGTTTAGATGGATCAAAGTTCCACGTTATTTTGACAGCCTTGCCCTTATACTCTTTTACATCAATAGAGAATCCCTTTGAAACCCTGCTGTAGCGTTGTCTCAACCGGCCTATTCGCTCCAGAACCTTCGGATACGATTTCAGACGTCTCTTTATATCAAGCCCCTCGCTGAGATACTCAATCTCCTGCTCCATGGCATCCCGCGCCTTGTTTACAATAGCCTGTTCCTTCTTCATCTTGCCGTCACTGATACAATGGAGAAACGTTTCATTTCCTATACGCATCTCCTTGACCTTGATTCCTTCTTTTATCTCTTCGAATGTACCGTCTTCCATATGTTCCGGTCTGCTGCGGGAAACAACGATATATGAAAAACCGTTTTCCCGCACCAGATCAAGGTTATCTTCCGAAGCAATCCCGGCATCCATTACGATCGTCGGTTTCGTGACAAGAAGGGGCGGCGTTTCACTTGATACCCGTGAATGGATATCGTTGATCATGTCGACAAGGGTCAATGGTTCACCAACGTTTCCGTCAAAGATACGGGAGCACTTGATAAAGCCACGTTCGTCAAGCACGATACCAAGAGTGACAAGCGGACGGTCGCTTCGTTTCTGCTTTGACCTCCCCCGCTTTGCTTTTTTATATCCTGCAGCGTTTCCGCTGAAGTATGTATTAGTCAGATCATACAGTATGATAGTCTCACCAAGTGAAAAGATCTCCCTGCTACGCATACGGAGAAAACGTTCGATGGTTTCCTTGTGTTTGAATAACAGGTCTGAGTTACGGTAGAGCATGTTATGTCCGACATATAATGAGAAGTCGGTACCGAGCAGTTCATCCAGCGCGCTCTGTTCTTTTGCATATCTCCTGAGTTCCCTTTCACTGCCGGGATGCACCAGGCGGCCAACAATCTGGAGTGTGGCAAGATTCGATTCATCGTCGGTAAAGCCAAGCTGCCGGAACAGATCGAAGAATCCCAGGGACTCCATGGCTTCAAGGCCAACATGCTCGGGGCCAACGGACTTGCCATCGGATGAAGAGACGGCATTGATGTCTACATTCCTGAAATCCTGTTCATTTTCAGGGATACCACACTCTTTTTTCTCACTGCGTTGTTTTCTTAAAATTTGTTTTGTATAGTGCCTGGCAAGTGTTTCAATCTCTGCAGATATCGGCACAGTTAAACTTTCATAACCACGCAGGAGGTCTTCTATACGATTCGCCAGTTCTTTCCAGTTGTCCTTTGGGAGATCAAGTTGTCCCAGATTGATAACCACTTTCTGTCTGGGACCTCTGGGAGTGCGCACAGACTCAATTAATCTGTGGGATATGAACACCTTGGGTGAGTTTGAGTTTTTCTTCTGTATCTCTCGTATATACATGAGAGCCACTATACCATACAAAACCCATATGTCAAGCATTAATATTATATTATGGGGCACTACATTCGGTTTTCAAGGAGCTGCATGCAATAACATCAATAGGTTACGCATGCACAACTGTTAAAAATACCCTTATTTTGTTGCTTTTTATGAAAATAGGGTTAAACTTGGGTTAGGATTTTATTGCTTCTCCATTAACTTTTCGCTGACTCTCCGGAATTCATCTTCGTGGGTTATAAAGGCATCAACAATGTCCGGATCAAATTGTTTGCCCCTCTCGCTCACTATAATCTCTTTTGTTTCCTGATGTGTGAAAGCACTCTTATATATCCTATCTGATCTCAGCGCGTCGTAAACATCAGCTAATGCAACTATTCGAGCTGACAGGGGTATTTCCCCAGCCTTGAGGCCCATCGGATATCCTTTTCCATCCCATCTTTCATGGTGGTAATGGGCAATTTCCCTTCCGAGGGTTAAAAACGAATCACCTTCAATCTGAGATTCAATAGTCGTGATGACATTTCTGCCGAGTAGCACATGGTTTTTTATCGTACAGAACTCCTCGTCTGTTAACTTGTCAGGTTTTAACAGTATGGCGTCAGGAATTCCAACCTTACCTATGTCGTGAAGAATAGACGAAAGGTAGATGTCATCGATGTATCGTTCATCAATATAACCTTTATAGTTGGGGTGATTAGCAAGTTCTTTGGTTAAGATCTTCGAGTACTCTCGAATTCTCTCCAGATGTTTGCCTGTTTCTTCATCTCGATACTCGGAAAGCTTTGCAAGGCCGAGAATACTGACATTTCGTGTATTTTCAATATGTCTGTATGATTCAAGTAACTGTTCGTTTAAAAAGCGAGTCTGCTCGATTTCCAGCTTTAGTTTGTCGTGCTGTTTGCCTACCACAGCCCCCGCCAGAATTAGAAAACCACCCCAGATAACAACATGAAGATAGAGATGATACGGGGTGTTTGGCACGACAAATTGATCAGGAAACATGATGACGTATATAACGACAAGAAGGACACATAAAATTGCTCCCAAGACCGCGCTTCTAAAGCCCACAAGGTTTCCAGCAAGAATTACCGGTAAAAAATAGAAGGTCATGAAAGCAACTTTGGGTGTGATTAAATAATTGATTAGTATCACGGCTACCAGGACGATTAGAACAAAAACCTGTTCAAAGTTTTGTATAAGGTAATTTTTAAAATTTCCCTGGCGAACTACCATATGCTTCTTTAACCCCGTTACAACTATTTTTAATGAAACAAACGGTTCCCCTTTTTGGCGGGTTAAGTATAGAGTGAAATGTCCTTATGTATCAATAAGAAGTGCCCGTAGAATCAGGATGTTGTATCCGCTTGACAGACAGTTTGAGGTTGGATGTCATGAGGCACTCGCGGTATTGATAAAGGGCTTTTGATAGAAGAGAGATTTTATGAGGAATCAAAGTGGTCCCACGCCACATAATAACAATTGACCGGTTCTTGCCTGATTTTTAATTTAACACTGCATTCTTTCTGAGCAGGGCATTTATCCTTAGTATGGCGGTATGTCTCTTCACTGACGAGAATTTCTCCGCCCTTAGCCGCAGCTTCCAGTGCCGATGCCATATTAACGGTATTTCCTATGACTGTATAATCCTGTCTGTTTGCAGATCCGACACTGCCTAATATTGCAGACCCCGTATTTATACCTATACCGATATCAAACGTGACTTGACCATCTTTTTCCCTGTTTTTCATCAGGGACTCCATTGCATACTGCATTTCCATTGCAGCCTTAACCGCATCTAATGCGCCATTGTCATCTGTCGAAATTACTCCAAACACGGCCATGAGCGCATCACCGATAAATTTATCTAATATGCCGTTGTTCCTGAAAACAATCTCGACCATTCTGCTAAAAAAATGATTGAGTACTGTAACAACTTCTTCAGCCTCCATAGATTCGGAAAAGCTGGAAAATGATCGAATATCCGCAAAAAGAATCGTTACCTCCCGCCGTTCGTTTTCGATAAAAAAGTCGTCCTTTGTACTAACCACTTTTTCCACCAGGTCATTTCCTACATACCGTCCCAGATTGTTTCTGAGTTTCCACCCTTCTTCCTGTACCTCTTTATACGCCTCTGCGAGGTCGTTGCCATAAATCATAAGATGCACGGATTGTTCCTTGATATCTCTGCTGATTCCATTCATCCTTGTAAGCATCATATTGAAATTTGTAGCTATGTCGTGCAATTCTTCATCTGCCGAGGTTGCAAGAGGAGTGATTTGTTTGCCCGATTCAATTTTGCTCGTTTCTATTGCAAGTTTAACCAGCTGGTCAGCGGATTGTCTCATAAGTGAGTATCCGGCCATCACCGAAAACAGCCCCAGTGCGGACATTATAACAACAACATTTGTTATATTTAACTCTTCAGAGACAAACAGATAGACAACCAGAAGAAATGGGATGATTCCTAATAAGGCCAGAATTACCGGTGTCTTTCCAATGAAACTTTTGGCATCTCTGTAATCTGTTTTCATAGCTTGCTCTAAAAACTGATTTTAAAAAATTCTCGAATAATTCTTCAGCTTCAACTAATCTCTGAAAAATGCCAATCTGTGACTAAAGGATACGGCTATATCTGTTTCCTGGGTGTCTTTATTATCTTTGACCACACGGACAACTGTTGCTTTTCCCATCATATGTGCCTTCACATCTTCAATTCCCGGCAGATCAATCGTTATTTGCATCACTTGTCCAGGGAAATACCTGCCAGCCTGTCTTGTTGTAAACCTTGCTCCGCCCCCGGACACTTCTTTTAATCGGGTTTTTTCAATATATGTGTTCCCGTCACCATCTACTGTTGACAAGTGAACCGAAAGCCCTATAAGAAAACGCTCAAACTCCCGTTTCTCTTCCAAATTGTTCATAGTTTTTTCCGGCATAAGCTCACACCATAATACTCAATAAGACCTGTTTTAAATAATATTCTTTTCACCCTGCTATAATTACTCAAACACTGTCCTGGATTGGAAAACTATCCTTAAATCCAGCCGCGACAATTTTAAGAGTGGATACAACACCCCATAATCACCTATGTTCTTTAATATACTTCACCACAAAAAACAAGATTTTATTAAAAAATCTTGTTTTAGTTGACCTTAAATCCAAGTTACGTTTTTAGGTGTGCTTCCAAATAAGGAAAAGATGATACATGCCTGGCAATATGAATCTATCTTTGAGACCAGCCTTATCTCGTCATAATCAACTTCTGCTCGCCTTTGGGAACATACCACTTGGTGAAATTGTATCCTATGCCTATGGGTGCCGGCTTTATTCCACGGAATCGGGAGCTGATTATGGGGAGCGCATCAGGAACATATAAAAATGTGTAAGGCTGTTCTTCCGCCAGGATCTCCTGTATCCTGTCGTAGCATCTTTTTCTTACTTTCCGGTCGAAGGTACTTCTTCCCTTTTCCAGCAGTTGGTCTACCTCGTCATTCTTGTACGATATGAAATTTAGTTCTTCTGCCTCCGTTTTACTCGAATGCCATACATCATAAAGATCCGGATCAAGGGGGATGGTCCAGCCGAGTATAGTTGCGTCAAACCTGCGTTTATTGATAAACTCTTTTATGAAAGCAGCCCATTCGATAATCCTGATCTTTACTGTCATTCCTATATCGGCAAGACGCCTCTGGATGATCTCGGCACACTTTGCGCGGATTTCATTTCCCTGATTCGTAATAATTTCGAAGACGAAGGGCTTTCCATTTTTATCCAGTATACCATCACCATCGGTATCTTTCCAGCCTGCTTCCGCGAGGAGTTTCCTCGCTTTTTGAGGGTCATAGTTATATCCTTTCACTCCGGAATCATATGCCCAGGTGCCCGGCTTGAAGGGACCTGTTGCTACCTTTCCCAGTCCAAGAATAACACCCTGGATAATTTCTTCTTTGTTAATTGCGTAACTGATAGCCTGGCGCACACGTTTGTCCTTGAAGAACGGATTTTTGAGGTTGTATCCGAGGTAGGAATAAGAAAAGGAAAGGTAGCGATATTTATTGAAATTATTATGGAAAAACCTGTTTTCTGTCTGCCTGGTATACTGAAGAGGAGTGAGGTTCATCCGGTCGATTCCTTTCGCACGCAGCTCTAAAAACATGGTTGCCATATCCGGTATTATACGCATGATATAACCATCTATGTACGGTCTTCCCTCGAAATAGTCGGGGTTTGAAATTAGGACTATCTTCTGACCGGTTTTCCATTCTTTGAACATATATGGCCCGGTTCCTATTGGGTTGCGTGAGAGTTTAGTTCTGGTTATATCTTTCCCGTTAAGAAGATGCTTGGGGAGTATGGAGGCACTCCAGCTTGCGAGTGCCGGGGCAAATGGTATATCGTAAGTTACCCTGAATGTGTAAGTCTCGATAACTTGAGCCTTCTTGACCTTGAGAAAGTCACCGGAGTAGGCGGTAGGTGTTTTGGGGTCTATGGTAATCTGGTAAGTGAACAGAGCATCTTCGGCGGTAAAGGGATAGCCGTCATGCCATTTCACACCTTTTCTCAAATGGAAGGTAATCGTCATTCCGTCTTCGGAAATATTCCATGATTCGGCCAGGTCTCCCACTATGTTCAGGTCTTTATCATATTTTACGAGGCCGTTGTAGATCATCGAGGCGATACCGTGGGAGGTGCTGTCCGAGGAAAGGATCGGTATCAAATTGCTTGCGTCCCCGATGGAACCTTCCACCATGATGTCACCATATGCAGGACCCGTATCGGATGCCCCTTCCTTTTTAACAGGAGCATCCTGTTTTGTGTCGTTGCCGCAGCTGCAAATGGCCAGAAGAAAAAGTACTATCAGAATCGGGATTATATGACTAAGGTGTTTCATGATTGAAGCTTCCCGCAGCAAGCTGCGGGGAATCTCCGACTTCCAAGTAACTTAAATTCGCAAATGTGTTGCAAGTAGTTAACATTTCTCAATATCTGCCAGAAATAATGCATTTGCTAAAAACATAAGTTACTTCCAATTATAATGCCGCAAAACGGCATAGTGGGCTGTTTAGTAAGTTAGGATTTGCTTTCTGGTAGAAAGCAAATTCGTTAACGCACTTATCCCGTTTATCGGGGTAAGGAAAATTACTCACGTTGTTCTTCTTTGAAGAATTGTTGATTTTATTCGCTCGCTTTCCAGTTCAAAGACAAGTTATCCTACCCGCACCGCCATTGCAATAAGATTGTGAAACCCAAACCCCTGTGCTCTTAAAATCTGTTGACAATATAACAATTTTAAATTACATCTGTTTACGTCAAAAATTAACATATAAACACACAGGAGAGTGAAAGTGAAGGAGATTTCAGCCGTCACAGCAGTAGATCTTGGTGGGCATTTTCATGGTAGCCTTTTGAGCATGGTCCTGGATTCGGGGGCGATGGTGCAGTTTGTACTTCTATTATTACTTTTCTTTTCCGTAGTATCATGGGCAATTATCCTCATGAGATATAGACTCATAAGGAAAACGAAAAAAGAAAATCAGATGTTCCTGGAAACATATATGAAGAGCACCAAGCTGTCGGAAGTGTTTCCAGAATCAAAGAAGTTCAAATATTCCACAGTTGCCGAGGTTTTTAGGGCGGGGTATGTTGAGCTTGGAAAGATAGGCAGGAGTAAAAAAGAATCATCGATTGATGAAGCAGATACGCCTTTTGAAGTGAGGGGTATGGATAATGTTGAACGGGCACTCAACAGGGCATGCAGTTCGGAAACCACAAAGCTGGAAAGTACCCTCGGTTTTCTCGCGACGACGGGTAGTGCATCACCGTTTATAGGTCTTTTCGGTACCGTATGGGGCATAATGAATGCCTTTAGGGGGATCGGTGCCAAGGGTTCAGCAACGTTGGCCGTCGTTGCTCCCGGGATTTCAGAAGCACTTATCGCCACAGCCGCAGGTCTGGCAGCGGCCATACCCGCTGTTATTTTCTATAATTATTACATCAGAGAAATAAGAACAATCACATTGGAAATGGATAACTTTGCCTCTGAGTTCCTCAATATTATCGAAAGATTTTATGTGAAATGAGATACTCAAAAAATCGTGGCCATTTCGACAATGGCAATAAACCTGTATCTGATATCAACGTAACCCCGCTTGTTGACGTTTTTATGGTCCTTTTGATAATTTTCATGGTTACTGCACCAATGCTACAGATGGGAATAGACGTTAATCTTCCCCGGGTAAAGGCAAGGAGTATGGATGTAAGTGAGGAAAAACTTATCCTTTCTATAAACGATAAAAAAGAGATATTTATCAACAATTACAAAACCGCTATTCCTGATCTCAGATTGAAATTAGAGGGCATCTTTGAAAACAGAATAGACAGAGAGATTTTTATGCGTGCCGATAAGAATGTTCCTTACGGTTTTGTTGTTGAGGTTATGTCTGAGGTAAGAAAAGCGGGCGTTGACAGGTTAGGAATGATTACTGAACCACCAAAGGGGTCAAAATGACGCCTCTCATCAGGATAAAGAGGGGAAGCGATGATGGTATCAGTCTGAACAGTATGATTCTTCTTTCTTTTTTGCTTCACGCCCTTCTCCTTTCCATTATATTTTTATCGCCTTCAATGCCTTCCCCGAGATGGACTTTTGGCCCGGTCTATTCTGTTAATCTGGTAAGTCTCCCATCATATATTGTGGGGGAAAAGCCCGTTACCTCAATTTCAGATGAAGTTGTCGGTATAGGTTCCAGGGACAGATCGATTGTACTGAGAAAAGATGTCAAAAAAGACTCACCCCGCCCGATTGAGAGGATTACCACACGGAAAGAAAGCATAAGGAAAGTTGACCGTGCAATAGAGAATTTAAGGAAAAAGGTTCAGTCTTCATCGGATGTGTCCAGTGGAACCGTTGAAGTGAGCATGAAAATGAGGGTATATTACTCTATTATCTGGTCCAAGATAAAAGGGAACTGGGCACTTCCCGAGGGTATATTGCCTGGTGAGAATATTGAATCCGTTATTGGCGCAAAGATTTTAAAGGGTGGTGCGGTTACCAATCTTAGTTTTGAAAAGCGATCCGGAAATAGGTATTTTGATGAATCCGCCATGAGGGCAATTAAAAAGGCGAGTCCTTTTCCTCCTTTGCCGGAATGGATAAAGGAAGAAAGCATCGAGATTGGAATAAGGTTTCACTTATCAGAACTGCGATAATTCTGTAGGGTGGCATTTTATATGCCACCGTTTGCGGTCGGGTGTAAAACCCGACCCTACAACCCAAAACTATCCACCTACGGCGGGGGCAAACAGTTGGATTTGCGGCCATTTCGCTTTCAGAGTCCTATTCCCGAAGCCTCTAATTTTTTAAAAGAGAGTAGAGTAATATGCGTCAGATAAAACAGCATACAGTATTCGCTCTATTTGGGATCATTTTACTGATCCTGGGGTTTAGTCATGTCGCCTTAGGCAAGGTATATATAGATATAGATTCTCCTGCCTTTCAAAAATTTCCCATAGCAGTTCCGGATTTCAAAAAATTGAGTGATAATGGGGATAAAAAAAATCTTTCTGTCTGGTTTTCAGAAGCCCTTACAGAGAAATTGAAACTCACGGGATTCTTCAGCGTAATTAGCAAAAAAACTTTTCTTGAAGATCCGGATCAGGCAGGAATTACAGCCGAGAGCATACGGTTTCCCGATTGGACAAATATTGGTGCCGAGACCCTGGTAAAGGGAGGGTATCAATACGATGGTGAAGAACTCTCCGTGGAATTTCGCCTCTTTGATGTTATTCACGGCAAACTTATAGTTGGAAGGAAATACTGGGGGAAAATTGAGGATAGAGAGTTAATGGTTGTCAAATTTGCCAGTGAAATTCTCCTTGCTCTTACAGGCGAGAGAGGAATATTTGACACAAAAATAGCCTTTGTCTTGAAGAGAGGTAAAACATCAGATATTTATACAGTAAATTTTGACGGATCGGAGTTGGTTAGAATTACCAACTACCGATCTATTACACTTTCACCTTACTGGTCTCCTGATGGCAAGGCGATTTCCTTTACTTCATACAGAAGGGGGAATCCTGATCTCTACATTATGGATATGGCCAAAAGAACTGCGAAAAGAATCTCCAGTTTTGCAGGACTCAATCTCTCTGCCCCTTGGTCGCCGGATGGCAGTAAGCTTTTACTTACCCTGAGCAAGAATGGCAACGAAGAGATATATGTACTGGACATTGAGAACAATAAACTTCAGCGCCTCACCTGTAATCCTGCCATAGACATATCCCCCACCTGGTCACCTGATGGCAAAAAGATAGCATTTGTGTCGAACCGCTCCGGTTCTCCGCAGATATACCGGATGGATGCTGATGGGAACAATGTTAGAAGGCTTACTTATGAAGGCCGCTACAACACCTCTCCTTCCTGGTCACCAAGGGGAAACCGAATAGCATATGAAGGTGTGACAAACGGTTCCTTCCAGATATTTTCCATTGATAGGGAAGGCAACAATGTCCTGCAAATTACCTCCGATGGATGGAATGAATCCCCGTCTTGGTCTCCCGATGGAAGATATCTGGCATTCAGCTCGAAGAAGAACGAAAAATTCAGGACATGCATTATAAATTCTAACGGTTCAAATATGAGAATATTGCATGAGGGTGTGCATAGTCACAGTTGTCCATCTTGGTCTCCCCGCCTAAATTTATATTGACCAAAGCCATGGTCTTATGCTTTAAATAGATTCAGTGTGGAAACGGAAGTTTTCCCATCGGCGGATTCGCTCAGATAAGGAAATTCCATTTCCAGATTAGATAGTGTAGATTGGCATGAAATGTTAGCAGACGTATCGATACGTCAATTATTGGAAGGAGGAAATAGTCGCTATGAAAAGAAGATTGACAATTATGGGAACAATTTTTGTGTTGATTTTAGGTCTTTCAGTAATCTTTGTTACGGGCTGTGCGAAGAAAGAGGTTGTGAAAGGAGAGATGGTCGCAACTGAAAAAGGAACAGCGGCGATACAGCCTTCGGAAGCTGAACTGCAGAAGGAGAGAGAAGCAGCTTTGAAAAAAAAGGCGCTTGCAGAAAGAGAGGCTTCCCGGTTTGAAGATGTGAATTTTGACTTAGATAAATTTAATCTCAAACCTCGAGGAAGAGAAATACTCCGGCAGCATGCTGACTGGCTTCTTGAATACCAGGATTTTAGTGTTGTCATCGAGGGGCATTGTGACGAAAGAGGAACCAACGAATATAATCTGGCCTTAGGGGAAAGACGGGCAGCGAGTGCCATGGAGTATTTGGTTAACCTCGGTGTAGACAAGAAGAGACTGACCACTATAAGTTACGGTGAGGAACTTCCTTTAGATCCGAGGCATAATGAGGAAGGCTGGGCGAGGAACAGGCGAGCCCATTTTGTTGTTACCCCGAAAAGGTAACATAATGGCTTAGCTGGCAGAACCCGCAAATCTAATATCTTGGCGCGAATCGAAAGCTTTGAAAATGCATAAAATAGATTTGAGACAAGTTCGTAAACAGCTCACTATGCCACTTTGCGGCATTATAATTGGAAGTAACTTATGTTTTTAACAAATGCGTTATTTCTGGCAGATATTGAGAAATGTTAACTACTTGCAACACATTTGCGAATTTAAGTTACTTGGAAGTCTTTTCGGAGCGAATTCGAAGAATA
>JAUSPI010000072.1 GCA_030655775.1 Syntrophales bacterium | reverse complement strand
TTGTGCCGGAGAACGTCGAACAGTTTATAAAAACCCTCCCGATTCATAAGGTACCTGGTGTTGGGAAGAATACTCATGGTAAACTCCAACTGCTGGGGATCAAGACCCTCGGTGATGTGAAAAAATACCCCGAAGAAATACTTATAAAAAAGTTCGGTAAATTTGGCCACAGGCTAATGGAACTTGCAAACGGCCTTGACAGATCAGTCGTAACACCTACTGCTGAGACAAAATCTGTAAGTACCGAAGAAACTCTTCTCGAAGATACTGACGACAAACAGGTGCTCAAGAAATATATCTTGAAGCAGGCGGAAAAAATCGGAAGAGAACTTAGGAAATTGGAAGTAAAGGCAAAAACTATCAGCATTAAGATAAAACACTCAGATTTTAAACAGATTACCAGAAGCGTTACCATTAAAAACCCGACACAATCTTCTGAAGTTATTATCAGGGAAGCCTTTCAATTACTTGAAAACTACAGGATGCCCAAGAAGGTAAGGCTAATTGGTGTTGGAGCGTCCAACCTTGTTTCCAAAGCAGAACCGATACAGATTGACATCTTTGAACGTGATGATATAAAAATCTCCAAATGGGAAAAGGTGGATGAGGCAATCGATACCATAACCGACAAGTTCGGAACAGATGCCATTAAACGAGCAAGCCTGAAAGATCAGAAATGAATATGCTGTGAAAGCGCATCATTGATTATACGTTGCCGGCCGATAGTATATTTTTTCACCCCCACTGAAACACCGCTGCCACTTTTTCTATCAGCTCTGTTTTTTCCTGAAAAACGGAACGCTTATTGTAACCCCCAAAATAGACATTGAAAATAAAGTCTGTCTTCCCCATCCCGTAGGACAGCCGTCTCGGCTGTTTAGGCGATTCGCCATTATGGACAGGCGGGACGCCTGTCCTACTGTGTTGGAAGGGTCAATGTCTATTTTGGGGGTAAAATACTTTATTGAAACATTCTTGACTTTTTGTTATTAAAGTATGGTACAAAAGAAAGAAAGAGGGCTTTGGCTGGTTGTTAACAATTTTAGAAGGTATATATCCCGTTAAATATCAGTCCATTTCCAGAGATTGAGGGAGACTGTAAAAGGAGGATGCTATGAAGAAGAAGTATATTGCAATAATCAGTCTAATAGTTGGTATGGTTTTTTTATTTGCCCCGGCGGGTTTTTGTCAAGATCCGGTAAAAGCGGCAGAATGGACACAATTAGTCGAGCAGATAGGTGTTAATGGAAACGTCAATTGGACCACAGGGGTTGTTGAGGCTGTTGGCATAGGGGCACCTCCTGAGAAGTACTACGGGAAACCCCAGGCGCGTCCTATGGCACTGAGGGCTGCACAATTGGATGCCTACCGTAAATTGCTTGAAGTAGTAAAAGGAGTACGGGTGACTTCTGTAACTTATGTTGAAGATTTTGCAACAAAGAGTGATGTTGTAAGAACAGAAGTTTCAGGACTGGTTAAGGGAGCTCAGGAAGTCAAAAAAGAGTACCTTTCTGATGGTACGGTTGAAATCACCATGAGAATGTCGCTGAGTGGCGGCCTCATGCAGGTAATCCTTCCCAGGGTTATCGAGGTTGAGAAGACTGAAAAACCGGCTGTCGTGATGCTGCCGAAAGATGAAGTTTCGACGATTCCCCCAAAAGAGGAAGTTACTACTGCTCCTCCCGCACAGAAAGCCCCGGAAGGGGTAGTTTACACTGGTTTGGTGATAGACGCGCGTGGTATCCAGGCACGGCCAGCCATGTCACCTAAGATTGTTGATGAAAATGGTCAGGAAGTCTATGGTTCCATGCAGGTGGATCGTGAATTTGCGGTTCAGCAGGGCATGAGCGGTTATGCCAGAGAACTAACGGCGGCTCAGAGCAATCCACGGGTTACCAATGATCCGATTACCGTTAAAGGATTGCGTACCGTTGGTGCTGGCCGGTCCAGTATTGTAATCAGTAATGCGGATGCCCAGATGATCAAATCTGTTGCTGAAAATCTTGCTTTCTTAAAGAAATGCCGTGTAATGGTTGTTCTGGATTGATTTGAGTATCGTAAATGGTGGCATGGACAAACCATGTGCCGGACCTTGATCCGGTATTGTGTGTCCGTGTAACAATAGCAATGATAGTAGTATACTGATTTGTAAAATGTGAACTGATTCCAATTTGACCGCAACTGCCGGACATGAGGTAGTTGCGGTCTTCTGTATTTGATGCCATCCTACATTCTGGAAGGACAGGTAGATGAATCCTGACAAAGGAAAGATAGTCGTTTTACCCGAGGATTTGACTAACAAAATAGCAGCAGGAGAAGTGGTGGAGAGGCCTTCGTCGGTCGTGAAGGAGCTTGTGGAAAACTCTCTTGATGCTGGTGCGACAGATATCATCATTGAACTTGTAAAGGGTGGAAAGGAAGCTATAAAGGTCATTGACAATGGAGAGGGAATAGGCCCTGAGGATGCTGTCCGCGCCTTTGAAAGATATGCCACGAGTAAGATATATAGTTTTGATGATATATATAAGGTTAAATCTTTTGGTTTCAGGGGAGAAGCTCTTCCCAGCATCGCATCAATTTCCAGGGTCGAACTGGTAACGAAAAGGAAGGAATCTTTGTCCGGAACCAGGGTAATGGTTGAGGGTGGGGAGCTTAAAGATGTTATGGAGACGGGGTGCCCGGTTGGCACATCTGTTTCTGTCAGCGATATATTTTATTCTGTCCCCGTTCGGAAAAAGTTTCTAAAAAAGGATTCTACTGAACAGGGGCATTGTGTCGATGTTATAACGAAGCTGGTTCTGCCGCATCCCGATGTCAGGGTAAAGGTTGTGGCAGATGGAAGGACAATTTTAAATATTCCCCGGACCAAAGACCTGGCTGAGAGAATTCCTCTGGTTTTAGGAAGGGATTTGAGCGGAAATGTCCTCTATGTGGAAGGTGAAAAAAAGAATATCAGGCTGAAAGGATTTATTTCCAGCCCCCGTTTTACCAGGTCGAACACAAGGAGAATGCTTTATTATGTAAATAAAAGATTTATAAAAGATAGTTTTTTAAACCATGCCGTTATGACCTCTTACAGGAGGCTGATTGAGACAAGAAGATATCCAACGGCAGTACTATTGCTTGATCTTTCCCCTGATGATGTGGATGTAAATGTTCATCCGACAAAGATGGAAGTTCGTTTTAGAAATCCGAGGGAAATCTATGAAACCATAGTTGAAAGTCTTGTGAAGGTGTTGGCCGGTATCTCCCCTGTATTGGAGACATTAGAGAAAGATGGCAGACCACTTCAGGAATATAGGGGAAGGGTCAGAGAGGCGCTAAAGAGGTATACGATTTCATCGGATACCAAAATCCCCCCATCCCCCCTTTACAAAAGGGGGGGCAGGGAAAAATTATCAGGGGAAAGTTCCTTCTTGTTCCCCCCTTTTGTAGAGGGGGGTGAGGGGGGATTATCAGATGAAAGCGCCACCGCCGGGCATGCAGGGATATGGGAAATTTCTGAAGATAAGAAATTACCTTTTTCTTCTCTCGAGTATATGGGGCAGGTCACTGCTGCTTACCTTGTTTTTTCTTCTCCTGACGGGATTGTTTTGGTGGATCAGCATGCCGCTCATGAACGGGTACTGTTTGAAAAGCTGAGAAAGGTATCCATGGACGAGAAGGTTGTAAGTCAGAGTTTATTGATTCCGGAGATTGTTAGTCTTCCTAACCATGATTTTGCCTTGCTTATGGAATTATCTGGAGTACTGGAAGATGTGGGCATAGAAGTCGAGCCGTATGGAGGAAGTACTGTTGTAATAAAATCTATTCCGGCAGCTTTGCCCATAGGCATTGAACCCAAGGCACTGCTTCTTGATGTTGTCGAGGAAATTTCAAAGACGGGAAAATCCCGGAGGATTAAAGAAGTAAAGGATGAAATCTTCAAAATCCTGTCTTGTCGAGGGGCTATAAAGGCAAACCACAAACTGACTGAATCGGAGGTAGAAAATCTGTGTAAGGATCTTGATTCAACTCCATTTGCCTCAACCTGTCCGCATGGAAGACCAACTTATATACAGCTTAACATCATCGATCTGGAAAAGATGTTCAAGCGAAGATAAAGCAACGCAATGAATTCTACCGGCTACAAACCCCGCATTGTCATTATTCTTGGCCCTACAGGTGTCGGCAAGACTGAAGTTGCCATTAAGCTTGCCCGCGAATACGGTGGCGAGATTATCAGTGCAGATTCCATGCAAGTCTACCGGTATATGGATATCGGTACCGCAAAACCAACCTCCGAAGAACAATCTTTTGTAAAACACCATCTCATAGATGTGGTAGACCCGGACGAAGAGTTTGACGCGGCAATGTTTACGAGTCAGGCAGGGGAAGTAATTGACAGGCTAAATAGTGAAGATAAAAGCATATTTGTCGTAGGGGGTACGGGACTTTATATTGAGGCCCTGATTGGAGGGCTCTTCAATGGGCCGGGGGCCGATAGGGATTTACGAAGCGCCTATAGAAAAGAGCTGGTAAAGTATGGAAGAGGATACCTCTATGAGAAGCTGAGGGAGAGAGACGAGGCCGCTGCGGAGAAAATTCATCCGAATGATGTTTTTAGAACGATTAGAGCGCTTGAGGTTTTGGAGCTCAGCGGCGAATCGATTGTCAAAAAGCGCAGTGATCACCACTTCGGTGACAAACGCTATGATTTTATCAAGACAGGATTTATGATCGATAGAGCTCTGCTGTATGAAAAGATTAACAGGAGAGTCGAAAAAATGATGGCGGATGGGCTTGTGGGAGAAGTCGAGAAACTTCTGAAAATGGGTTATGATGAAACCCTAAAACCTATGCAGACTTTCGGATATAGACATGTTGTTAGTTGTATAAAGGGAGTACATGATATTGAAGAGGCGGTAAAAATGATAAAAAGCAGCACAAGACAATATGCAAAAAGACAGCTTACCTGGTTTAGAGCAGATAAGAATATTGAGTGGAGTACCCCTGCAAATATTGAGGCCGCAAAAGCAAAAATTGACAGTTTCCTAAAGTGATACTTTAACTTCTCTCAGTATGTCAGTTCGCTAAATTTAAAAGCGGGGCCTTTTAGAAAATGCCCCGCTTTTAATAAATGTTCCCCAAACTTCCCCGAAAAAATAAAATCTGTCCCCGATGGTCTTCGAAAAGTTTGCAGGTTTCTAATTATCTTGCAAAGTCTAAAGGTGACTCATTAATAGTATCTTTTATTGATTGTAGAGAATTAAGAAGTTGAGTATACCTCATAGCGAGACCGATGTTCTCAGCAAAGAGCAGCAGAGAATCAATATCCCGATCTGAAATATCCCATACCTCGTGGTGATACAGCCGTAAGGCGCCAATCGGTTCACCGTAAAATTTGATAGGCATGGAAACAATGCTTCTTATTCCCTCCTCCTTAGCGTCTTCCGGGTACTGAAGGGCGCTTGTCTTTGTAATATCGCTTACTATAACAGGTTCACCTTTAAGTGTATCGCCAAGGCTTTTATCCATAAAAACAGGCCCTTTGTTTACATAGTTAATACTCAAACCACAGCTGGCCAGAGCTTCAAGCTCTTTTGTCTGGGAATTCAGGACAAATATCGTGCAACCCTTAATATTCAAGGCTCCTACTAATAGTTGAATCATACGGTTAGCCATGATTTCCAGATCATCAGATTCTGCTATAGCCCTGATGACTACCTTAAATATATCTATATCTATTTTTTCTTGGATACTCATGAAATCCCTCCTCGCTTGTTCTATTGGATTAATAACCACTATGTTAAATTTTATTATTCACGTTCAATGGTACCCCTCTTTTAACTTGAGAGGTCTGAACCACGAAGTATAGTTTTCCTAAAGTGGCAGTTAGGAAACAATGCAAACGGTTGTGTCTTTTAAGGCAGCTACAACTTTGCCGTGAACACTCCCGGTGAAAAATTTTGTAATTCCACCCGGCTTGTGATTCATGACAACTAAATCAAAGCGTTCTTTCGTGGCAAGCTTAATGATCTCGCTGGCAACATCTTTCAATCTGGGCTTAAAGATACATTGAACCTGTTGTTCTGAAAAACCGCTTTGCAGCAGTTTATTCTTGGTCTGCTCGAGAGCAGCTTCTTGCTCTTTAACCTGCTGAGAAAGGTAAATCAGATTACCCCTCATTTTTTCCATAACCGGAGATTCTTGCATCTCAATCGCCGGCACGGATATATGGGCATTAAATAGTGTGATTTCAATATCCTTTCGATGAGCAAAAGTGCGAATGACAAAATCTAAAGCCTTTTCATCATATTTGGTAAAGTTATAAGGTAATAATATTTTTTGACTGGCCATCTTGTCCCCCTTTCTCCTTTTTAGTTTCAGTAATTAAACACCATAATCAAACCGCTTAGAAATAGAGAAGTGAAATCTGCTTCCTTTGGGTAGTAGGTGAAGTGACAATAAAATTATCATATTTTAGGGCGGACTGTCAACAAAAAGTTAGCTTAAACAGGTAAATAGTGTAAAATGCATGTTCATCTATCCTTAGTTTTATAGCTGCAAAATTAGCGGTTTCGTAAAAGCTTTTTTGTCACTATGAGGCATATTATGAATTCATTTCAGGGTCATTTTGTGATTTTGCGAAGCCGTCAAAAGTTAAAATTCCTTGACTTCAAAATTGTATAAATATATTTGTAATGTATAGAAAAATTAAAACAGCCTTGGAGGCAATCTTTTTAATGCGAAGAGAGCTTTAAGAATATGGGTTTCTACCGTATAAATTACGTGGCAAACTCTTATTCAAAACATTTTTACCTTTAGGAAGGAGGGGGAAGCTATGATACGCCAATTAAAATGTCATAAATCCTTTGTTTTATTAGCTATAATTGCCATAGGTGCTTTTGTTTTTTCCTGTGCACCGGAGCCAAGAAAACCATTAAGCCAGCTTGATACTCCCGAACACCATACTTATACGGGGCTGAAATTGCTGAATCAGGGTAAGTACCAGTATGCCGAGAGGGAGTTTGAGTTGGCCATACAGCTTGATCCGAAGTATTCTAAAGCTTATGTGGGTCTCGGATTGGCTAAAGCCTATAAAAGGGACTTCGAAAATGCGTTTGATTTAATGAAAAATGCGTGGGGGCATGCAAAGACAAATGAGGAAAAAGTCTTTGTTCATATTGGAAAAATAAGACTATATACGATGAGCAAGGAGAATAAAGACTGGCTGGAACGGGCCAAAGAACAGTTTAAATATGCTATTGCTCTCGATCCCAAGTCTTCTGCTGCCTATTATTTTATGGGACTTGCGTATAAAGGAGGGCTGGAGTTTGACCTGGCTGGAAAGATGTTCAGCAAGGTGCTTGACTTGAATGACAGTTATGTAGGAGAAGCTGATAACCAGTGGAAATTAATCCAGAAGATACAGAGAGCCATGCCGGGGACAATTACAGGAAAGAAAATTGCCATTGTTGAGAGTATTACCAGGGCTGATGTGGCGGCGCTGTTCATGGAAGAATTGAAGATAGATGTGCTTTATGATAGGAGATCACAGAAAACTTTTGACACTTCTTTCAAATATCTTGGTAAGCTCAAGGCTAAGGAAGAGAAAGCGGTTGTAGCGACGGATATTGCGGAGCATCCATTGAAGGCTGATATTGAAGGTATTCTGGAGATAGGTGTCCGTGGCCTGGAGAACTATCCTGATGATGCTTTCCATCCGAATGATTTGATAACCAGGGCTAACTATGCAATGATGATCGAGGATATATTGATCAAGGTTACCGGTGAGAAGGATCTGGCGACTAAATTTATCGGGAGCGCTTCCCCGTTTCCGGATTTAAGATCTGATCTTCCTTATTTTAATGCCGTCATGGTTGTTACCTCAAGGGGCATTATGCAGGCAAAAGACTTTACTACCGGCGAGTTTGCCCCGCTGGGTTCGGTCTCAGGTGTGGATGCCCTTTTAGTCATCAGGAAGATAAAGGAACAGTTGAAATTTTTCTAAGAGTGTAAAAGGTTATCGCTGATGCTGTTAAATTGAGAATCATTCGATGATTCTCAATCCCCATAAAATCCCCCTCTATCCTCTCTGCTAAAAAAAGGGAAGGGTAAAGGGGGGTTTCCTTTAAGGTCGGTTTTAGTAAATTGTATTTTCTTACGGAGACGAGAGATGGAAGAAAAGTTGTTGAGTAAAACTTATGAACCTCATGGAGTTGAAGCAAAGTGGTATAAGTACTGGCTTGATAATAATTATTTCAGGGCGGATGATAAAAGCGAAAAAAAACCTTTTTCAATCGTTATACCACCGCCGAACGTGACCGGAATGCTTCATATGGGGCATGCGTTGAATAATGTTCTACAGGATATTGTTGTCCGGTATAAGAGGATGCAGGGGTATAATGCCCTGTGGATGCCGGGTATGGATCATGCGGGGATCGCCACACAGAATGTCGTTGAACAGGAACTGGCGAGTGAGGGGATTACAAGGCATGACCTCGGCAGGGAAAAGTTTATTGAAAGGGTATGGGAGTGGAAGGATAAATATGGGGGAGTTATTATAAACCAGCTCAAGAGACTCGGGTGTTCCTGCGACTGGTCAAGGGAACGTTTTACTATGGATGAAGGGTTGACGAGGGCTGTAAGAGAGAGTTTTGTAAGACTCTATAATGATGGTCTTATCTATCAGGGAGATTATATTGTCAACTGGTGTCCAAGGTGCCATACGGCTATATCAGACCTCGAGGTTGAATATAAAGAAGAAGAGGGTGGACTGTGGGATATCAGATACCCCTTTGCCGATGGTGAGGGGGATATTGTTGTGGCCACGACGCGTCCGGAAACTATGCTGGGAGATACGGCGGTTGCAGTTAACCCTCATGATGAAAGATACAAAGATATGATCGGAAGAGAAGTTATCCTTCCCCTGGTTAATAGAAAAATACCTGTTATCGCCGATGATTATGTGTCAAAGGAGTTTGGTTCCGGAGCAGTGAAAATAACACCCGCCTGCGATCCAAATGACTTTGCAATGGCTGAAAGACACGGGCTTGAGATTATCAAGATAATGGATGAAAGCGCTGTAATTAATGAGAACGGGGGTATTTATCGGGGGCAGGATCGCGATGAGTGCAGGAAAAATGTTGTTCGGGACCTCGAAAAAGGCGGTTATCTGGTCGGCAAGGAATCCTATGTCCACAATGTAGGGCACTGCTACAGATGTAGAACTGCTATAGAGCCGACAGTTTCCAGACAGTGGTTTGTAAAGGTAAAACCGCTTGCCAGGGCTGCTTCCGCGGCTGTTGTCAAAGGTAAAACCAGGATAGTTCCATCCTTGTGGGAAGGAACTTATTTTGACTGGATGGAGAATATTCGTGACTGGTGTATTTCCAGACAGATATGGTGGGGTCACAGAATACCTGTCTGGTATTGTGAGGATTGCGGGAGCGTAATTGCTTCGGTGGAGGATCCAGACAGCTGTCCTGAGTGTAAAGGGAACTCACTCAGGCAGGAGGAAGATGTTCTGGATACATGGTTCAGTTCCGCACTCTGGCCTTTTTCAACCCTTGGGTGGCCGGACAACACAGATGCCTTGAAGACGTTTTATCCCACATCCCTTCTTATTACCGGGTTTGATATCCTCTTTTTCTGGGTAGCGAGGATGATGATGATGGGACTTTATGTAATGAAAGAAGTTCCCTTTGATTATGTATATCTCCACGCACTTGTTCGTGATGAAGAAGGACACAAGATGAGCAAATCGAGGGGGAATATAATAGATCCTCTTGAAATGATAGAAAAATATGGAACTGATGCCTTCAGATTTACACTCGCGGCATTCACGACTCAGGGGAGGGATGTGAAGATGTCGGAGGAACGTATCGAAGGCTACCGGCATTTTGTTACCAAGATATGGAATGCCACAAGGTTTTCCATGATGAGTCTTGAGGATTATCCGGCAGGAGGTGTTGAACCTCGAAAAGATGATTATTCGCTTTGTGACCGTTGGATTAAAGACAGATTTAATAAGACCGCAGGAGATGTGACAAAAAATTTAGATGAATACAGGTTTAATGATGCCGCCCACAGCATATATAACTTTGTTTGGCACGAGCTGTGTGATTGGTATCTTGAGCTGATAAAGCCTGTTCTGTATGGCAATAATGATGCCTCGGCAAAAAGACTTGCCGCTCAGCAGACTCTTCTTCTCGTTTTAAAAGCTTCCATAAGGCTTCTTCATCCCTTTATGCCATTTGTGACCGAGGAAATATGGCAGAAACTCGGGGGTGATGGAGATTCTATTATGATAAGCAAATTCCCAGCAGTGGATGATGACCTTCGTGATGAGGATGCGGAAAAAGAGATGGGGATTATCATGGATGTAATTACCAGTATCAGAAACATAAGAGGCGAGATGATTATTCCCCCATCAAAAAAATTAAAAGTGATCGTTTCGGTTCCCGATAAAGAGATGGAGTCCGTGGTGACTTCTGGAAGGGATTACATTGTCGATTTGGCCAATCTGGAGGAATTAACCGTTTGTGGTGAGATTGAGGAACCGAAAGGTGCCGCAACAGGTGTTGCAGGTTCTTTGAGGGTATTTGTATTACTGGAAGGAGCGATAGATATAGCGGCAGAGAAAGCAAGGCTCGAAAAGGAAATTGCCAAAATTACAAAAAACCTCACTGTTATTTCTAAAAAGCTTGCCAATCGTGATTTTAAAGAGAAGGCTGCAGAGGCAGCTATAAATAAGGAAGAAGCAAAATTCAAGGAGCTTAACGAGAAATATGCCGTGCTCGAAGCGGCCATTAAAAGGCTTAAGAAGATAGAGGCATAATAAAAGCTTAAAGTGCCTAAAGTGAACTAAAGTGCCTAAAGTTAAAGAATGCGCTTTCAGCGTAACCTGTTTGAAATTGACCACGCCAAAGACGTGTATTTTAACTTTAGCTCACTTTTAACTTTCAATTTTACTCACTCTTGCAAAATGCTCCAGAAACATATCATACACAAGCTGATACAGTCGGCTCTTAAGGAAGATATAGGCTCCGGTGATGTAACCACCTCGGCTGTCCTGTCGGGAAGGGAAGTTGGTAATGCCCGCGTCGTGGCGAAGGAGGATATGGTTGTAGCGGGAATTGGAATTTTTAAAGAGGTCTTTTTATTTTCAGAAGAAGAAGTTGAATTTACAGATAGAGTTGAAGATGGTGAGCTTGTTAAAACTGGGGACGTACTCACGGAGATGTCAGGAAACCTGGGAAATATCCTCACTGCGGAGAGAGTAGCGCTAAATTTTCTTCAAAGAATGTGCGGGATTGCCACTCTGACGCGAAGATATGTAGATGAGATCAGGGGAACCGGTGCAAAGATTTTAGATACAAGAAAAACAACGCCCGGTTTGAGGGTCCTGGAGAAATATGCCGTAATGATTGGCGGCGGCTTTAACCATAGATTCGGCCTCTATGACGGTATTTTGATAAAGGACAACCATATTGATGCCGCCGGCGGTATTATTGCTGCTGTTGAGATGGTAAATAAGGGTGTTCCTCATACCTTGAAGATAGAAATTGAGGTAAAGAATTTGAGAGAAGTTGAAGAGGCGTTATCTGCAGGAGTAGACGTCATAATGCTCGATAATATGGAAGTAGAGGAGATGAAGAAAGCCGTTTCCTTTATAAAAGGGAGAGTTTTGGTTGAGGCTTCAGGAAATATCACCCTATCCAACGTAAAAAAGATTGCTGAGACCGGAGTGGATTTTATATCTATAGGAGCGCTTACCCATTCAGCACCATCATCTGACATAAGTTTGAAGTTGAAAGTCTAAAGTTGACAAGTTCGTAAAAAGTCTTTTTTTGTCACCCAAAATCATGTCCTGAACTTGTTTCAGGATCATTCAGGGTCTCTAACTTACTGAGATAATTAGATGCTGAAACAAGCGAGATCCTGAAACGAGTTCAGGACGACAAATGGTGCAGTTTATGACTTTTTACGAGACTATCAAACTTTGAACTCGAAACTTTGAACTTTGAACTTTGAACTAAAACCTATGCTTAATGAACATGATCTT
Source organism: Syntrophales bacterium (assembly GCA_030655775.1). NCBI lineage: Bacteria > Pseudomonadati > Thermodesulfobacteriota > Syntrophia > Syntrophales > Syntrophales bacterium. The sequence continues at coordinate 9,186 of JAUSPI010000072.1, read as the reverse complement.
GCAAACCGTCTTTCAGGAAGGCTTATAGGGAACAGGGTACACTTTTTAAAAGAGGTCGATTCCACAAATATATATGCCTCCAGACTTGCAGTGGCTGGTGCCCCGGAGGGTACGGTTGTCATTGCGGACTGTCAGACGAAAGGGAAGGGGCGTATGGACAGGGTATGGCAGTCCCCTCCTGGGAGTAACATATATACTTCAATTATATTGAGGCCTTCGGTAGAAACTGCAATGGCCCCCCAGATAACTCTCGTAGCCGGTGTTGCAGTGGCTGGGTTTCTGTCTGAATATTGCCCGGAAGATGTTACATTAAAATGGCCGAATGATGTTCAGATAGGTGGAAAGAAAATATGCGGTATTCTCACGGAAATGAAGACTTCCAGTGGAAAAGTTGATTTTGTCATAGTTGGAATCGGCATTAATGTCAGGATAAAAAAGGAGGATTTTCATAAGGAGTTTAGAGATAATTCCACCTCCTTGATTGAAGAGGTGGGAAGAGATATTTCCCGTTTCGATTTTACAATAAGATTGTATGGTTCCCTGGAAAAGTGGTATAAAAGATTTTTATCCGAGGGATTCGGTCCGATAAGAGACGAATGGACAAAATATGCCGGAATTATTGGGAAAGACATCAAGGTTGTTTTAAGAGATGATATTCAAGCAGGGAAAGCGGTCGGTATTGATGAGTATGGTGCGCTCCTTATTTTTGATGAAAAGGAGAAGATAAAACGCGTAATAGCAGGTGATGTTTCTTTGGTGGAGAATTGAGTATGCTTTTGGTTATTGATGTTGGTAATACAAATACAGTGCTTGGTTTGTATGATGGGGAAAGACTCTTGCATGACTGGAGAATAAGAACGGTTGTTTACCATACAGTTGATGAATACGGAATGAGGATGCTCAATTTATGCAGAACAAGCGATGTCGATTTAAAATCAATTGACAGCATTATAATTTCTTGTGTTGTTCCACCCATGTTGAATATTTTGAAGCCGCTTTGTCAAAAATATTTTAATGTAGACCCGCTGATTGTTGGGCCGGGGATCAAGACAGGAATGCCGATCTTTTATGATAATCCAAGGGAAGTAGGTGCGGACAGGATAGTAAATGCCGTTGCCGCTTATGAGAAATTCAAGAGAGAGCTGATAATCGTGGATTTTGGTACCGCTACCACTTTCGATTATATTTCGGAAAAGGGTGAATATATGGGAGGCTGTATAGCACCGGGCATACTTATATCAAGTGAAGCTCTTTTTAAAGAAGCTTCAAGGCTTCCCAGGGTAGAGTTCATCAGGCCTAAATCCGTCATTGCTAAAGATACGGTGAGCAGCATGCAGGCCGGTATCATGTTCGGTTATGCGGGTCTTGTGGATGGGATAGTGGATCGTATAAAGGATGAAGTTAAATCGAATCCTTTCGTTGTGGCAACAGGGGGACTCGCAGAAATAATAGCTCCTGAAACGAAGAGTATAGAGGTAGTCGATGAAATGCTTACTCTTGAAGGACTCAAAATAATCTATTCAAGGAACAGGTGAAAAGCTTGAATGAAACCTGCCTTTTTATAGTTCTATTTCTTCTTTCCATTTTTTCAAATCCGAAAGTGCTTGTGCTGCAAAACATTCCCCTCTCTCTTTTTTAGGCACCCTCTTGGAAAGTGGAGAAAAAAGACCAAAATTTACATTCATAGGCTGAAAAGCTTTGATGCCGGCATCTGAAATATAATGGAGGAGAGCACCAATGGCCGTTGTCTTTGGCGGGACGGCGGCTAACCCTTTTTCCTTAAGATAACGGTACATATTTATTCCCGCGATAAGACCCATGGCCGCAGATTCTGCATAGCCCTCAACACCGGTAATCTGTCCGGCAAAGAAGATATTATCATTTGACCGGAACTGGAGGGTATTTTTGAGCAGGGCAGGGGAGTTTATAAAGGTGTTTCGGTGAATGCTTCCATATCTCGCAAATTCCGCTTCTTTTAAGCCGGGTATCATCCTGAATATCCGTTTCTGTTCCGGCCAGGTCAATTTTGTCTGGAATCCCACCATGTTGAAGAGAGTGCCTTCCCTGTTTTCCTGGCGTAGCTGGACAGCGGCATAAGGCTGTTCCCCTGTTTTGGGATTTATCAAACCTACGGGCTTCATTGGTCCAAAGGCAAGAGTGTTTTCCCCTCTCTTTGCCATTACCTCAATCGGAAGACATCCCTCAAAGTACTTCAAATCTTCAAAGTTTCTAAGGGGCACCTCCTTGCCTTCTGTAAGTGCCTTACAAAACCGTTCATATTCGCTTCTGGTAAGGGGACAGTTCAGGTAGTCACCATCGCCATTGTCGTATCTTGATGCCCTGAATACCAGTGTGTGATCGATTGAATCTCCGTCTATTATAGGTGAAATTGCATCATAGAAATGGAGATGTTCACAGCCGGTCATTTCTGAAATGCTCTTCGCCAGTGATTCGGAAGTAAGGGGTCCGCTTGCAATAATAACTGGGGAATCTCCGGGAATTGCCGTAATTTCTTTCCGGTTGATTTTCAGTCTTTTGCATTCATTTAGCTTTTGCTCGACATATTGTGAGAAAAACGTCCTGTCTACAGCGAGTGCCTTGCCTGCCGGTACGGCGGTAGCATCGGCTGACTCAATAATAATAGAATCCAATATACGCATCTCTTCCTTGAGAAGACCTACTGCGTTTCGTGTGATATTGGAACGGAGCGAGTTGCTGCAGACAAGCTCGGCGAGGAGTGGTGATTTATGGGCGGGCGAATATACCCCGGGCTTCATTTCGTAGAGCAGAACATCAAGCCCCCTTTTCAATAATTGCCATGCGGCCTCGCATCCTGCAAGCCCGCCACCTATTATAATTACGGGTTTCGAGTCTAAAGTTTCAAGTTTCAAGTTTCTATTATCCAGTCAGTGGGGTGGTATTTTACCTGCCACCGAAACGGTCGGGTGTAAAACCCGACCCATGCGATAGCACCATTTACGGTCGGGTATAAAACCCGCCCCTACTTACTTCTTCTCGTTATACCCGCAATCCTTGTCGAGGCATGTCTTAAAATATCCTTTACCTCGACTATATTTTTCGACAATAAACTGGGCTCCGCACTGGGGGCATTTTTCTGGTATAGGTTTGTCCCAGAGGGCATAGGTGCAGTCCGGATAGTTTGAGCAACTGAAAAATATCTTTCCCTTTTTCGACCGTTTTTCAGAGAGGTACCCTGTGCACCCTTCTTCCGGACACATAACTCCTACACTTATCGGCATGGTATTTTTGCACTCAGGGTAGCCGGGACACCCAAGAAACCTGCCGAATCTGCCCTCTTTTATAATCATTTTTTTGCCGCATTCGCTACAGACAGTATCGGTTGCTTGTGCTTCCGTCTGGTTGATCTTTCCCTTTTCATCCTTGGTGAAATTGGTTGTGTTGTCGCAACTGGTACATTTCAGAAACCTGCCGAATCTACCCCATTTTATGACCATAGGGCCTTCGCATTTATCGCAGATGATATCGGTTGGTGTCTCTTCCTTCTTTACATTTCTCATCTCGGTTTTGGCTTTTTTCAGGTCTTTCTCAAAGGGGGTGTAAAAATCCCGCAGGGTTTCAATCCTCGTTAACTTTCCTTCTTCTATCATATCCAGTTGATTTTCCAGGGATGCGGTAAAGTCAATGTCCAATATCTTTGGAAAGTTTTTTACCAGGAGTTCTGTGACCAGAACTCCAAGTTCAGTTGGGTGAAATCTTCTGTTTTCCAGCCTGACATAGTCTCTCTCCTGAATGGTGCTCAATATGGCTGCATAGGTCGATGGTCTTCCTATCCCATTTTCTTCAAGCTCCCTGACGAGCGTGGCCTCTGAAAACCTTGGTGGCGGCTGGGTGAACTTTTGCTCCGGTGTGAGAGAGAGAAGCGACAGGAGTTCATCCTCCCGAACCTCGGGAAGAATCTTGCCGGAGCCGTTTTCATCGTCTGCGTCGTCTTTGGTTTCAGTATAAACAACGGTGAATCCGGCGAATTTCATAACGGCCCCTTGTGCCCTGAAGAGGTAATTTCCTGCAGATATGTCAATGGTTGTCTGGTCAAAAATCGCAGGATTCATTTGACTCGCCACAAAACGGTTCCAGATGAGCTGATAGAGACGAAACTGGTCATTGCTTAAATACTGTTTAATATCCTTCGGTTTGTGGAGCATCGATGCGGGCCTTATCGCCTCGTGGGCATCTTGGGACTTCCGTGGAGACTTAAAGATTCTCGGCTTTGCTGGAAGAAAGTCTTTACCGTAATTCTCATCTATATAAGCTCTCGCCTCGGCGATAGCTTCCGCCGATATGCGAAAAGAGTCGGTCCTCATGTATGTAATAAGACCTACGGGCCCCTCTTTCCCGAGTTCTATGCCCTCGTATAATCTCTGGGCGACACTCATCGTCTTCTTTGCCGTAAAATTGAGCCTCCTTGATGCTTCCTGCTGAAGTTTGCTTGTTGTAAATGGGGGAGGGGATTGTCTTTTGGTTTCCTTCTTTTCTATTTTGCTTACGACAAAGGGAGCTGATTCAAGATCTTTCAGTATTGCATTTGCCTGTGCTTCATTTTCTACTTTTGCCTTTTTTGCGCTGACCTTTATAAGGCGTGCTTCGAACTGGGGTAGATTTGAACCCTCTAACAGTGCGGTAATATTCCAGTACTCTTCCGGCACAAACTTTAGTATCTCTTCTTCCCTGTCACATATCATCCTTACCGCTACTGATTGAACGCGCCCTGCGGAAAGCCCCCATTTTACCTTTTCCCATAATATCGGGCTGATCTGGTATCCGACAAGCCTGTCCAGTACACGCCGTGTCTTCTGTGCTTCATATTTGTCGTAATCGAGTTTCAGGGGATTCTTGATTGCTTTGAGTACAGTGTTTTTGGTCAGGTCGTTAAAGAGAACACGATAGATATTTTTATTCTTAGTATCTATCTCCTCGGCTATATGCCAGGCTATGGCCTCTCCTTCTCTGTCAGGATCTGGGGCAAGAAATATGTCGCTTGCGTTCTTTGCTGCTTTTTTCAATTCGGAGACTACTTTTTTTTTCTTTTCTATGACATTGTAAGTTATTTCAAAATCATTTTCGATATCTATGCCCAGTGTTTTGGGAGGGAGGTCTTTTACGTGTCCCACAGAAGCCCGAACGTCGAAATCGGACCCGAGATATTTCTTGATCGTCTTGACCTTGGTTGGTGATTCAACAATTATAAGCTTATCCGGCATAGCTATCCTTTCAGTTTAAATATTTTTCCGGGCATTTGTTCAATGTATCCTTCGAGCTCCAGAGCTAAGAGGACATTTAAAATGTCACCGGCTTTAAATCCCGTTCCGGCGATTATCGTGTCTACATTTACAGGTTTTCCGGAGATAGATTTTAACACGGTGCGCTGTGTATCATTCAAATTTTTCATGTTTTTCGGTTTGATAATGCCTGGACTTTCCCTGTTCCCTTTGACTTTGTCTTTTAACTTTGAGCCTTCAATCTGCGGTGTTATCTCTTCCAGAATATCGTGAACGCTCTCGATGAGTTTTGCGCCCTCTCTTATCAGTTTATGAGTTCCCCTGGAACCGGGTGAATCAATGCTTCCCGGCACCGCAAATACCTCTCTTCCCTGCTCTAATGCGAGCCTGGCGGTTATCAGGGAACCGCTCTTGTCGCCAGCCTCTATGACAACGACACCGAGAGACATACCGCTTATGATTCTGTTTCTTGCCGGAAAATTTGCCCCGCTGGGTGGAGTGGAGAAAGGGAATTCAGTAATAACAGCCCCGTTCTCGCAGATTTTTTCAAGGAGCTTTTTATTTTCCAGTGGGTAAACTATATCAATACCGCACCCTAAAACAGCTATTGTTCTCCCCTTTCCGGTGAGTGCCCCTGTGTGTGCTGCTGAATCTATTCCCCTGGCCATCCCGCTGACAATGGTAATTCCGCGCAGGGCAAGTTCTTGACAGAGTCGCTGCGTGGAAAATTTACCGTAGGTGGTGGCCATTCTGGAACCGATAACAGCAACATTTATGTCATCTTCTCTCAGCGTTCCTTTAACATAGAGAAATGGTGGAAAATCATATATATTAAGAAGACTTTTGGGATATAAAGAATTGTCGGCCGTTATTATCGAAACTTTTGTTTTGTCAGCCAGTTCGAGCTCTTTGTCTACTTTCTGCCAGTCATTAAAGCCCTTGATGTTGAGAGCTGTCTTTCTGGTGATGCCTGAAATAGCCTTGAGAGCGTCAGTCGGCGCATTGAGTGCGTTTTCGGGAGAACCGAAGACCTCAATTAAGTTTTTAAATCCCACATTTCCAACGCCATCAATGAGCTTTAAGGCAATCCAGTATTTAATATCGCTTTCCATTTCGCAGGGAAGATATATCGGATAATTGGCGAGTGTCAATAAAAATCTTTGCGTTCTTTACGTTTTTGGGTTAGAAATTCGAGTTCCGAGTTGAAGTTTAAAACCGAGATATGGGGCTGCAGCAATAAAGGGGTAGTAATGTTTAGACGTGTTTGCATTTTCTTTCTGATTTTGTTGGTTGTCAGTGTTTCGGTCAGGATTGTTGAAGGAAGTGAAACGACAACGGGCATAATATTGAATGAGATAAGACTTGAAGGGGGAACAACGCTTCTCGAAGTAGGTTCAAAGTGTTCTTTCAGGGTGATTGGTCAGTATTCAGACGGTACGGAAAGGGATATCACTGATGAAGCGGAGTGGATATCAGTAAATGATAGGGTAGGGCGGTTTGCTGATAAGGGGGTACTTGTCGGAGGGGCAGTGGGGAGCACTCTTGTCTTTGCAAGTTTGAGCAGAATTAGAAGCAGCAGCCTCAGGGTTCATATAGAGCCCGCAACCCGGCCCGTATTAAAAGTCCTGCCCCTTAAGGTAGCTCTTGGAAATATCGAAAAGGACAGGAGTAAAGAGTTTACCGTAACGGTCAAGAATATCGGCAGAGGAGATCTTAAGTGGGAGATCAGAAGCAGTACTTCGTGGTTAGTAGTAAACAGCGATCTTTCTCGGGAAGCTTATGACCTGTGGCGGAAGACATCGATGAAAAATATGCCTAAGCCCGTTGATATGAATGGTGACGGGAAGATAGATTACTTCCCACCGAAAGTTGGACAGCTTTCTTATACGGCCTGGATGGCAGAGAGGAGAGAGCTGCAGGACGGGTTAACCAGAAGAAACGCTGCCGATACCATTACCATCACGGCATATACACTTGGTCTTACAGATGGGGAGTATAAAGGAAAAATTTTTGTGATATCTGATGCGGAAAGACAGGAAATTGAGATTTCCATGAAAGTGGTTTCCCTTCAATATATAACCATCACTCCAGTTTCTATCAAGGTGAGAGCAGGGCAGAGTAGGAAATTCAGGGCAGCAGGAGTCTGGTCTGATGGAAGCAAGACGGATTTGTCGGAGTCTTTAGATGGCCGATGGGTGATTTCCGACCCTTCTGTCGGGAAGTTTTTGTATGGTAAGCCTGTTTTTGTTGCGAGAAAGACAGGTAAGACAGAAATCAAAAAGATCAGGGGAGATATAGTAAGTGATATTGCACTGGTAGAGGTTGAAGAAGGTATCTCCCGCCCGGTGCTGGCCGTTTCTCCCAGAGAGATAGACCTTGGTGCAATCGGTCCTGGAGAAAGTTCTAAGGGCACTTTTTCTTTGAAAAATTTTGGTTCGGGATTTCTCGGTTGGTACATTGAGGGACTTTCCGAATGGTCTCTGAGCGGTGAAGAGGGTCTGTCCGGTATTGTGCGTAATACTTCCGGCCATATCAGGGCTTATCTGAGTTCTTTAAAAAAAGAGGGTAAAGAGGACTGGGAGGAACCTGAAGAAGATGCGTCTTCTCTATATCCCGTTCAGTTGAGACTCGAATCTGAAGGCAATTTCGTGACCTATGTAAAGAATCTCCCAATCGGAACATATAGAGAGATGATAACGTTGTCTTCTGATGGTGGAGTAAGACGCATTTTCCTGAGATTTGAGGTTACACAGGTAAAATCGGTTCCATCCATAAAAGTGGGACCGCTAGGGATAGATTCAGGTGTTGTCGCGTCCGGCAAACATCTGGTCAAGAGGGTCGAACTAACGAACGAAGGCAGAGATGTCCTGAAATGGAAGGCGAGACTACAGGGAAACCGTAGAACTTTTGCCGGTGTGCCCCTGAAAAAGGGACGATATGTTTCACTTTTAAATCCGAATGTTCGTGATAGTGAAAAATATGCGGTTCCGGGACATTTGAAGGATTCAGTTGATATTTCCGGCGTGTGGTCTGAAGATAGAGGATATCCTTACAGTTATGGTGAAGAAGATATATTAAAATATAAATTTTCAGGAACAGGTATTGCTCTGTTTATCTGGAAAGATTTTGAAGGAGGATATCTGACAACGTATGTTGACGATGAATTGATGAAAGAGATTGATTGTTATTCCGAGAAAAATGAAAGAACAGAATTTTTGGTGGTGGAAGGCCTTGAAGATGGACCGCATGTCCTGAAACTTGTAAGTGAAGAAGGACGTGTGGTAATTGAAGGTGTGAGGGTTTACAGCAGCAATATTATTAAGGGGAATTATGACTGGATAGAAATCTTTCCTGATATAGGTACGACAACCAGTGAAACAGATTATGTCAATGTTATGATCAACTCCCGGGGATTGAAGCCGGGATATTATAGCGAGAATATACTGTTCAGCTCTAACGGGGGGACGGAAGTTGTTGAAGTAACACTTCAGGTTTCTGAGCATAAAGCTTCGGAAATCATAGATATTTATCGTTATGTAAGGGAGTCCGATTGTCTGTTTACGGCAGATCCTCAGATTGAAGGTCTCGATGTCCTGAAGGGATATAAAAAACAGGGGATTGCCTTCAGACTTTTCAGTAAGGATGCACCGGGAACAACAGAGTTCTTCAGATGGCACAACTCATCGAAGAAAAGCCACTTTTATTCTGTCGATAGAGAAGGGAAGGGGAAATCCCTAACAGGATACGTTTTGGAAGAATCGATAGGGAACATCGCAACGACCAAGCTTTCAAGAACAAAGGAGCTGTATCGCTGGTTCAATCTCTCTTCCGGAGTTTACTTTTATACAACCGATCCAAAAGGAGAAGGATGCTCCAGAAGGGGCTATAAGTATGATGGAATAGCCGGTTATGTGAGATAAGTACCCGA
>JAUSPI010000071.1 GCA_030655775.1 Syntrophales bacterium | reverse complement strand
CTGAAAACGTCCGCATTTGATATCCCGTGATTTTTATAGTTCAGCCGGGCACATTCAACCGATTTTCTGTCAAGCTCTATGCCCAAGACCTGCCGGACATAACCGGCTAAAAAAAACGAAAAGAGACCTGATCCGCAGTGGCAATCCAGAACGGTTCCCGAACCCGCGAGGGCGCCCATCTCCATAACACAATCAACCAGCGTGTCCAGAAGGAAGATATTGGCCTGAAAAAAGCCATTATAAGGAACTGTCAGACTCTTGCCCTTTACCTTTCTCGTGACATGCTCAGGCGTTCCTGCCACTTTCTCCTCACCAGGGATTTCAGACCAGATGATCTGCCTTTCATCATGTATCTTCGTTCTCCCCGCAATCAGGTCATCCCGGATATCCTTTAACGCTCTGTTAATAGTTTCTTCCATGAGGTCACACCGCTCAACGGCGACAAGGGTACCCCCCTCAACATCCATAAATCCGATTTTCGGAGTTTGCCCTCTGCTGAAACCGACATGACATTCTGCTTTTCCCCTGTACCCGAAACTCTCAGGCGAGGGGATTATCTCCTTTGTAAAAGGTATTTTCAGCTTTCCGATCCTTTCAAAGGATTCCACAACCTGTCTTTTTTTAATCTCAAGCTGATATTCATACAGGATATGCTGATACTGACATCCGCCGCATTCGGAAAAATAGGGACATCTCGGCTCAACCCTTTGAGGCGAAGGCACTAATATCTTCTTTATTTTTCCCCTTAAATATTGTTTCTTAAACTCGGTAATCTCCACTTCCACTACATCACCATCCACCGTGAAGGGGACAAAGATCACCACATTATCGATACGGCCGATACCATCGCCCCCGAAGGCAACAGTATTTATTTTCACTTCCATAATATCTCCAGCTTTAATGTCCATATTCTACAACCCCTTTTTATTTCGTTCTCACATAGCACCTTTTCGAGTATCCGTAAATACAGTTACGGGAAATGCCCTAAAATAAATGATGTGCTCGTAAAAAGTCATTTTGTACGTCACTCCCGCGAAAGTGGGAGTCTATAACAGGTTGAATTTGCTGGATTCCCGCTTTCGCGGGAATGACAAAAAGGGTAGAAATTTGACTTTTACGAGATTGTCAAAATAGACATTGAAAATTAAGACTGTCCGCCCCATCCCGTAGGACAGCCGTCTCGGCTGTCTAAGCGATTCAACATTATGGACAGGCGGGACGCCTGTCCTACTGTGTTGGAAGTGTCAATATCTATTTTTCGGGAAAAGCATTTTCCTTTACAATTACCAAAAATGCTGGTACCTTCCAGCACCTATTTCTTGCTCAACAAAGGAACAACGCTTGGAACATCAAAACATACATCGCCTGATGCATGACGGCAAAGAAATTATCCTGGTCGGTACCGCCCATGTGTCCCGGGAAAGCTCAGAGCTCGTCGAACAGGTCATCGCAGCCGAAAAACCGGATACGGTATGCGTTGAACTCTGCAGTGCACGGTTTGAAGCAATCAAACATAACAAGAAGTGGCAGGAGACCGATATCGTCAAAGTAATTCGGGAAAAGCAGACGTCTCTTCTGCTCTCTCAACTGCTGATGGCATCATTTCAAAAAAAGATCGCCGACAAATTCGGCATCAAGCCCGGCGAAGAGATGCTGCGTGCTATAGACCAGGCAGAAAAAACGGGGGCAGAAATCGTCCTTGCCGACCGGGATATCCGCATAACGCTCCTGCGTACCTGGAGGATGATGCGGTTCTGGAACAAAATTAAGTTCCTGCCCGAGATGCTCCTGTCCATGCTTACCTCAGAGGATATAAGTGAAGAAGAAATAGAAAAGCTGAAACAGCGGGATGTGCTGGAACTGGCGCTTGAAACATTCGGACAGAAGCTCCCGGAAATAAAAGCCGTTCTTATTGATGAAAGAGATAAATATTTAGCCGATAAAATAAAAAATGCTCCCGGTTCTAAGATTGTTGCAGTGGTGGGTGCCGGACACGTCCCCGGAATATTAGAAAATATCGGAAAGGAAGTAAATCTTTCTGCTCTTAATGAACTTCCTCCCAAAAGCCGCTGGGGAAAGGTTTTCGCATGGGGCATTCCTGCAGCCGTAATTGGACTGATAACAGCCGGATTTTTTAATTCGGGAAGCCTGGCAAGCCTGAACATGATCAAATGGTGGATCATTGTAAACTCAGTCCTTGCCGGTCTTGGCGCCGTTCTTGTACTGGCGCATCCGGCCACTATCGCCGCTTCGGTAATCGCAGCGCCGATCACCTCCCTAAACCCGATGATAGCGGCCGGCTGGGTAGCGGGCCTCACCGAAGCAACGTTGCGGAAACCTCAGGTCAAAGACTTCATCGCCCTGAGGGAAGACATTACCTCGTTACGCGGCTTCTGGAACAATAAAATTACACGAATCCTGCTACTGGTGGCCTTCGTCAACATTGGCAGCTCTATCGGCACCTTTGTCGCCATTCCCATGATGATGAGGTATTTACAACTCTGAGCGATCTTCAGACGACCTTCCCAAACCTCCCCACCAGATCGTTTTTACCTGCCAGGTCCAATAAAATATCTATAAACAAGAAATATGAAGGTGTTGTAGAGATAGCAGATATATGCATTTTAAGAATTGATGATGGAGTTATGATATTGATTTCCTGTGTGTAAATGGAAATAAATGAGGATGAGTCAAGGGCGGACTTAACCAGTTTCTTTTCCTAACCGAAAAATGGCAATGGCGAACCTCCGGAAGCCATTATTTTGCAGGAAAATGCTTGGAGGTTAGCGGAACAGAATTGTATCAGTATTTTCATCATATTGGAAAGGATGCACTTGTAATGAAATATAGATTTTCCAAGAAAGTTGTAACAGCAGGGGTCGATTCGCGGAAATGCATATTTAAGCTATCGATTTTCTTTGGCAAATCAGAACCACAGGTCATAATGACTGCTGTAAATCAGTTTGATTGAAACCGAGTCCTTTCTGCAAGGTCGTCATACCCTTGTTGGGTCATAATGACTGCTGTAAATCAGTTTGATTGAAACGTTGGGGGGTAGTAGGTCATTTGTTTGCCTCGTAGGGTCATAATGACTGCTGTAAATCAGTTTGATTGAAACCCATCCACTATCCACACATAATTAAGCATGTCAAGGTCATAATGACTGCCCTGGATATTCGACATAAGCCCAAGCGCAAACAGCAAGTCGCGCTATAAGGTGCGCCATGAGGCCACAGACCCTGCATAGAGCGTTTTTCTCGCCAGGATAAGGGAGTAATAGCTTGAATAAAATTAAGGAGGCTGAGAGTG
>JAUSPI010000070.1 GCA_030655775.1 Syntrophales bacterium | reverse complement strand
TAACTCCTTACCCTAAAAACCATTGAGGTTAGCGCACGTCCGCCGCTCATCTCCTGTTCAAAAATCAGGCTTCCCTGAAGAACAGAAAAAGCGGACAATTCATTTGCTACAAAACCGGACATTCTATTTGCTCTTGACACTTATTATTCAAGTTTTGACAAATCATCTGATTCTTGATACAATTATAAACAATAGGAAAATTGATTCCATGATCGATGACATCAAGCAGAAGGCCGCAAGCGGACAGTATGAATATTCAAAACATGCGGTTGATCAGACCATCAAGAGGCGCATTGCCGTCATGAGGTAGCCGAGGCCATTGCGTCACAAAGTCTGATCATTGAGGATTATCCGGATGACAAGTACGGACCGAGCTGCTTGATATTTGGCGTTACGGAAGCAGGTCGTCCGCTGCATATCCAGTGCAGCTATCCAGACAGGCCGCTTGTTAAAATCATAACAGTTTATGAGCCTGATAAAGACCTATGGATCGACCATAAGATCAGGAGGAGGTAACGATGGGAAGCTCAATCAAGGAAACATACAGTGAGCAGTACGTGACGTATACGCTAGAAATGGATGGGAAATTCTACATCGTGGAGCATGTGCCTGCCAGGGTGTGCCTGGAAACGGGGGAACAGTATTTTGCCCCGGAGACGGTTGAAAAAATTCAGAAGATCATCTGGGGACAGAGAAAGCCTATCAAGGTGATCGAAACTCCTGTTTATGAATTTGGGCTAGCCGGTATGGGTTCCTAAGTACGGATGTCCCTTTTTGGGTTGTGAATGGAAGCATAACAAACGCTTGATAAAAATAGTCCGATAATCACTAAGATAATCTCCCCACGATATCAACTCATTGTAGATAGCGTTAAGTACCGATAGATGTCATTTTTTCATGAACCGCACGCATTCAGTTGCAAACACAAATGTTCAAGTCAATTAGAGATAAATGAAATCCATAAGGAGGAAGCCAATGTACACCATAATCGCCACGCTCAAGGTTAAAGAGGGAAAAATGGATGAGGCCATCCAGATATTGAAGGAAGATGTTCCGAAATTTATGAAGAACGAACCGGGGTGCCTAACATATATCCCGCACACTGTGAAGGGCGAAGGAAACAGCACAACAATAGTGATATATGAGAAATACGCCGACAAGGATGCATTTAAGCTGCATTCGGCGAACCTGATGACATCCATGGGTAGGCTCTTTGCACTTCTTGATCCACAGATGGACATTAAGACCTGCACGGAAATCCTCTAAAGGAATATAATTTCAGGAGATTGCCATCATGGAAAACCTCGTGCTTAGACTACCCGAGTATGAAGTCCTTATTCATATCAAAGTAAACGAATTCAGTAAACATTTAGAAAAAGAAATAGAATCGCTGACAGCAACATTTGATCTTGAAGACAGCACCGAAGATCAGGGCCATAGAGACTATCATTGGGAGTTTAAGACTTGGGAGGAAGCTGTTTCTGCGGGAGAAAATCTGAAACATCTTGTTGCAAATCCGAACCTTATCATGCTTAAAGTTAAATCAAATTGCAATCCCGGATTAAAGCCGATATCTTACAAGGCATAATAACCATTATAGGAGCCGTTCCTGTTCTTATCCTCTCCAATAAATACCCTACCGAAGATCTCCTTCCCTGGACTACTCAGGAAAGAATGGGATGGTGACGCAAAGATATAACCAAAAGAAAGCGCCTGTCGAGAATTACGGAATCCATCATGATCGGTGATCTGGGGTTCAAATACAAATCAACGGAACCGCCAGGCCCTTGAATTTATTGACTTCGGATTGAAAGTGCGTATATGTGTGACTTTCCTGGGTGTTTTATATGGACGAGTCGGCGTTCAGGATTTTATAATGGATACAGATAAATATTGTTAAGCTTAGGGATGAAAAGGACAGTAGAGGCGGAGGATCGATATGCTCATGACACATGGCGGTCGCGGTGCCAAGCGTTTTGATTGGGCGTTCAGTAATGACTATGTCAGAATCAAGAACGAGAATGAAAGGCAAGAAGAATACTCCATAGCTGAAGTATTTGCCATCATTGGCTGGCTTAAGCACAGATTTGCTGCTGATTGGTTTCCATTGGCCAACAACGTAGAGAAACTCGGGAAGGACGACGAAAATGACGGCCTTGGTGTTGCGATCTTGCGGCAGCAACCCGGGAAATTAAGCCACGCGCAGGGAGCATCCTATTTGGGTGTCGTATTAGAGCATTTAGGATTACTGGCATGGAACAACCGACAGAGGGGGATTGAATGGCGCATTATTCGACAACCCAACTCTCTTAATGAACTTAGAAAAACCGTAAGTGCAAAGATCGCTTCACCAATGTATGCAACGGATCACCCAAAAGGGCGCTTCCCGCTGATGCCTATGATCGGCAGAAGAGAAGCAACGGAATTCGATTTCCTGAAAACGATGCAAGAGTTTGTCGCAACAACCGCCATAGGCGTGTCTGCGCTCCGTAACCAAGGCAAAGGCGCACATCAAGCAGTTCGAGCGGCCCTGGCGAAAATGCACATAGCACCGCTGAGAGGTATGGGGCAGATGGAATACAGGCAATGGATTGATGTGGCCACCGAAGGGCTTCTCGCACAGTGGCCAGGAACCGGACATCCTTGGGGTGCTGCTCGAAAGTCCGTCAATCTGTTTATGCGCGACGTGCTTTATAACCAGTACCTAAGCCGAGAACATGACATTGGCCATGTAGAGAAATGGATGGAGATTGCCCTCGATAGTAAGGTCGCTGAAGGACTACGAATTAGGTTTCCGGAATTACCTGCATGGCCGGGGCTCAAACATCTGGGACAGCGCCTCAGCGATCAGTACCAAGACTGTGCACAACAACTGGCACATGACAAGGGCCTTTCGCGAGTGCATCTCGACATTTGGTTGTGGCTCGAAAACCGATGAATCATCGTACAACGCGCGTCTTTATTGACATTTCATGACAATCAGCATTACTGACAACAAATACAAGTCAATATCTAACCTGCCTGGCGAGAACATTAAGTACAGATTGAAAGCGCAGATTTCCTGACGTGATTTTTTTGTGAGGAGGCGGTATCGATATATACAATTAATATCCTTGACTAAGAGTCAAAAAATCAAGAAAGTATAGTATATAATGGTTGTTTTCCGAATGATAACCTGATTATAAACAGATTGTATTAAAGCTCCTAAGCTAAATGAGTCGGATTATGAGTGGATTCTCGAAAGCCATACGTGATCAGGTACTGGTAGAGACGGCCAGACACTGCTCGGTGTGTCATCGGTTCAAGGCAATAGGCGTGGAGGTGCATCATATTTTACCACGGGCTGAAGGAGGGCAGGATACTGAGGATAATGCCATTGCATTATGCATGGATTGCCACCTTGCAGCGGGTCACTATAATTCAAGACACCCCAAAGGAACGAGGTATAGTACTGAAGAACTGCGGAAGCATAAAGCAGCATGGATACAGACTGTCGCCCGCGGTTCCATACAGGTGCCTGTTTCAGCTGATGAGCTTTCAGTTATTTGTAGACACGTGGTCACCTGTGATGGCTTTGCGATAGATGATGTCCTTGCGTTGAATAAGGAGCGTCTCCCGTTTGGGCAGTTCTTTTTGCTCGAAGTCTCTCCTATCCTGAATCACATCCGCGAGTGTTTCAGTCAGGAAAACCTGTTTACCGGTTACATGGATCGTCGAAGTTACACGGGGTTACTAAGCCTTTCGGACTATGATCGCTATGAAACGGCCGAGGAGTTTCATAAAGCGCATCCTGAGTTCGCGGGAGCTGAGACCCGCGA
>JAUSPI010000069.1 GCA_030655775.1 Syntrophales bacterium | reverse complement strand
GTAAAGGAGTTTTGGAAATGGCGGTGGTTGTAAAGGCCGGTTAAGCCGTCGGTCAGGGATAAAACTTCCACTTCCCGGTAGAGCCGGGCGTTTTCCAGGGCGATGCCGACCTGGTTGGTGAAGAAGGAGATGGTTTTGATTTCGCCTTCGCTGTGGAAGTTTTTTCCGTCGGTTTCCAGCAGGAATACGCCCAAAGTTTTTTGGGCAACGGTTATCGGAACCGCCAGGAATGCAGACAGCCGCGCCCTTTTTACAAAATCCCGGTCGCAGCGGTAATCGTTTTGGGCGTTCAGGGTTTCAAAACTCTGCTGGGTTACGGCCACTTTTGGAATGATTCCGAACGCTTCGTGGAGCGGGAAGGAAAACCCTTTGATTTCGGATAATTCCATTCCGAAAGCGGCCCGGCCCTCTATCGTCTTTTTGCCCCCTTCTTCTTTAACCCAGAAAAGCAGGATTCTTTTGGAGGAAGGCAGGATTTCTTTCAGGGCGAGCAGGATTATCTCTATCGTATCTTCGGTTTCGGTGGCCAGCGCAAAAGACTGGGCAATCGTATTGGCCGAAAGTAACCCCTCATACCGGCTCTGGGAAGCTACCAATTTAACTTTTTGCCGTTTATCTATCAAGAAGAGCAGGCCGGTGAGTAAAAGGACCGGTGCGGCCACAATCGCCAAACCTGATTTTACGGCGCAGAAGATGGAAAAGATGGAGAGAATTACAGCGAGGATGACAATCGGGTAATCGGTAATCACGTTTTTGACCCGGTTCTTCATTGTATCATTTAAGTATAACAGACCTCCTTTAAGATTAGCAATACCACGCACTATCCGTAGAAGGAAGAAAGTGATATAATTATATAAAACAGAAAATTAAGAATAAATTACCACGATAAAATCATTATAACCTAATTTCCCGGAAAATTATAACTATGTCTGCGGCTTAATCTCCAAGGCCTCCATGATTTGACGTTGTGGTTTGGTGATTTCCGTCAGGATGTTGCCATACTTGCCTGAATAACGGATTTGAGTCAGCGTGTCCATTTCCATGAGGAGTTCACGCACCGTGTATTTCTCGATGAGCCCGGTGTCCCTCATTTTTTTGCGCAAAGCGCTCATGAAGATTAACGCAATGAACTGAACAAAGAGCCGGCCATCCATGGATGCTGAACTGTGGATGCGAAGGCGTTTCATGTCCAACTGGTTTTTCAGGTCATCAAAACACTTCTCAATCGCGTCTTTATTCCGGTATACCCTGAGTGCTTCCACAGGGTCATTGATGTCATTGGTCAGAATCACGTGAAAACCGGCATACCGGTTGCGGTATTTCTCGATGGCTTCGTTATTGAAGAGTACTTTTCTACCCCGTACCGATGTCTCTTTAATGGTAAAGAATGTCTTGTATATTTCTTCGTGGGTGCTGACAAGCTGACCACTTTCCAGTTCTTCCTTGCCGGTCAGCAATTCTTCGATAAAGCCGTCGGTGGCAGTTGCTGCCGCATATGCATTGTAGAACAGATGCACATAACAGCGCCGGTGCTCCGTTCCCCAGGGATACAGTTTTGTGTAAACATAGAGGATCTCACCATCTATCTTCCGGTAGTTCTCCGGATTCTGGATGGTGTCTCTGTTCTCGTCAATTATTTGTTGAACCCACTTGAGGTGGTTAGGAACTGCAAGCGTAAACTTATCCCGCGCCGCCAGCAGTTCATCGACATTCTTGCGGCTATAAAAGCCTTTATCCATGACGGCATGGATCCTGGACAGCTTCAGGTATCTGAGGGTCTGTAAAAATTTGTGCAGGGTACTGACATCGCTGATGTTTCCGGGCAAGCGGTTATAGTAGATGGGCACCTGACTTTTCTGGCCGAAGAGAAGTGCCAGGTTGATCTGCGGCAGTTTTTCCTTATCGCGGTTATACCCGTACTTGAGGTATTCGTTCAGCTCTCCGTAGGAGGAGACAGAGGTGATGTCATAACAGAGATAATCGTCCGCCAAAACCTTCTTTCCCCATTTGGCGAAGAAGGTTTGCTGTCCATCATCATGCAGGGACTTAAGGATTTCACTGATGCGCTGGCTGGTGAGGGTGCCTGTGTATGGATGGGCATGGCTCTTGCTCCAGGATTCACAGTGACACAAGGGATCTCCCCGCATGGCAAGGTAGTAGGCCATGCACAGGATTTGCTGATACGCTTCCGGGAAGCTGGCTTTTAATACCTTGTCCAGTTCAAGTTCAGTTGCAATGCTATTCAGCAGCAGTGACGGCCCGACAACCCTGGCGGTAGCGGTGACGGTCGGGTCCCTGACCACCGCCTGCTCCGGGTTAAGCCGCCGGGATGGGACGAATTCCCCTTTATCGGGGGTAATTTTTCCGATGCAGACCTGCTTGTTGCGTGACTGTTTCTTTTCCTTATCCCAGGCAGATATAGCTTCGTAGACATACGTAACGCCAGTTCTTTTGTTGACCTGATGAACACGATATGCCATGCAATCCTCCTTTCATGGTTATAATTATAACCTGTTTATGAGGAAATTGCAAGGCGTGAATCGGGATAGACCGCCTATTGCGGCGGATTTCTAAGCGTCATAGTTATAAAATACACGGGAAGTCAGGATAAGAACTGTTATGCCCAATCCGTCCTGCCTCCGTGGATTAAGGTTTTTGCATCGGATATTTTGAAAAGCAATGATGCCATAGTAAACCTTAATTACGACTGTTCCCTAGAAGGAATCCTTGATAATTATGAAGTATGGTCACCCAATAAAGGATACGCCAGAATTGAAAACTTTTTTGAAGACTCTCTTCCAGAAAACTCCAAAAATATCAGGATTTACAAGATCCACGGCTCTGAAAATTTTGTTCAATCAACTTTTCTTGATAATCCTAACCAAACCAACATCGGTTTTTTTGTAAATGAACCTATATACCCAAGATCCGGGAAGTTTAAACATCTTGGCGGAGG
>JAUSPI010000068.1 GCA_030655775.1 Syntrophales bacterium | reverse complement strand
CTGAGTCATTTCGGGTGTTTTTTTAATTTCCCGGAGCAGGTTGATGACTTCTTCGCTTTCAAGATTGGTTATTTGTGGGTCGGGCATGTTTTGCTTTCCTCCGTTCATTCCATGAACACAGGAATGACCATAATAAAACGTTGTTGGGAAGTCAAGTAAAAATAGTTGTCTGTTAGTGGGGTCAGGCTTTCCTTGTTATTGGTCGGGTTGCGGGTTACGAGTTGCGTGTTGAAAAACATAAGGGCTGCGCCCTTTTGTGCTATCTGGGTACACGATCCCGATTTGATGGGACTAAATCGGGTCATGTCCCCGTGAATCCCTAAAAGGCTTACGCCTGAACTCCTTGTTCGGAGTTTACCCGTAAGGGTTTTAATCGGGTCATGTCCCCGAGGAATAACAGCGGTTTTCAAAATTTTGGTTTAAGTCCGGCGTGTTTGCAAATTTCGTTGGCAGTAATTCTATCGAGGACTCGATGTCTCTTGACAGGAATGGTTTTTACATCATTTGTGTATATCGAATGATTTGCACCCTCACGCAAAAGCCGAAATGCATTTTCTTCAAAGTATCGTATCAGATCACGTCGTTTGATAGACATCCGGAACCTCTACTGGAACTTGCTCAATCAGGGCCCCTCCTATCGGTATTTCCTTCCGCTGTTGTTTATAAGCCAGGAGCATTTCATTAAGGGCATCTCTTACCATCATGCGGCACTCTTCTATGTCTTTGCCTTCAGTTACGACTTCCGGCCATTCAACTAACTGGCCCATATAGCCAGAAGCAATTTTGGAATATTTTGCAGTATAATTCAGTAACATTTTACCTCCTGAAAATGTAATGTGATAGGGGACGTTGTTACATTGTGAAGTTAAGAGAAGTGGTGACGTATAATTTCGCCGTTGTCAAGAATCTTTTGTATTTGCATGGGGTCAGGCTTTCCTTATTGTCGTTATTGGTCGGGTTGCGGGCTGTCTGGGTACACGATCCCGATTTGATGGGGCTAAATCGGGTCATGTCCCCGACTGTCTCACGCTAAGGCGATCCACAGATTACGCACTCAACTTTCGCACCTGCACCTAACTGCTGGTAAGAACAAGTAATTCATTGACTCCATGATGGAGTCAATAAGTTCTTTGATAATTTCTTCAGTCAAGCAACTGATATTTCTTAGTTTATCTGCAAGCACGGAAAGAATCCGCTTCATGGCTTCGAGGTAATTCAAGTCAGCAATCTCCTCACAGCACGTGTGAAAAAGAAGGCCGATTGTACGATCATCGTTTTGTTGACGATGCTCAACGCTCAGAAAAATGTAGCGAACCATGACAATGGTGGTATGAGCAATCAGCGCATCGTATGACCGCATCTGTATTTCTCTTGCAAGCGCCAGGAATGATTTGCATATCTTGAAGAATACCTCGATATCCCATCGTTTTCCATAGATCCGGACCACCTCATCATCAGGAAGATTACACTGTGTAGAGAGTAAGGCAATCCATCCTTTCGTTTGACGATGACGGACAAAGACGATCTTGACTTCTCTTCCACTCTTGAGGCTTACTTCTACTGAAGCCAGTATACGTGCTTTCCCACGACGTTTGCGGACTTTCCTGTAGAGTTGTTTCAGTGTGAGCCATTCGCCGTTATAAAAATAAGTGATCCTGGGCATCGGTTTCAGGTGGCAGATAATGTGAATCCCCAAATCGGCAATCTGATCGATCACCGAAGGAAATGAAAACCAGGAATCGAACAGAACATAATCGGCTTTCAATCCGCGGGAAAGGGCTCTTTTTACCATGGTAACTGCCATATCAGTTGCTTTCTGAACCGCTTCCCTGCGTCGGTGGCCGCCGCATGATCGTTTATCAATCGCGGGATTTACTTCCCGCAACTGTTTTTCCTTTTTGGCGGAAGCCAACAAAACAAAATCTACCGGAAGTAAGCTGATACCGTCAGACCAACCAAGGGTTAACATGCGAAAGCCCCGTTTCATGATTCGGCGATTATGATCAAATATCCAGCTCAACAACTCCACCTTTTTACTGCGATCACGTTCATAGGGAGAGTCGTCTATAATCAGCACCTTTTCCCTGTCTTCACTCGTAAGGGAAGTGAAGAATTGCTTGATCACATTCTGTGTCAATCGGAAGAGGAAATTACGCCAGTTGAACGTCGGGGTGTTCAGAAACCGGTAAATAGTCGATTTTTCACATCCGGCCTCTCTGTTCCTGATAAGAGACAAATACATGCTTTTGCCCATGAATATCAGGTGGAACAGCCTTTTGAACAGGAAAAGGGCGCCAAAGCCTAACTTCCTGATACCTGCCTGATTCAGAAGCGAACCGACACAGTAGGAATGGAAAAAGTGATCGATGCGGGATCCGATGGTTTTTTCTGCTTGGCTGTCAAAGAACTTTGTATTACACTGCATTTGAGATGTCCTCCTTTTGTGTTTTTGTGCAGGGTAATTATACCCTAAAAGGAGTGGCATCTCAACTATTATTTAATTAATACAGTCAGTTATGACTTCCGCCCGCTCGCCGAAAAGTGTGAAAATGGGGTGCGAAAGTTGAGTTACGCAGATTACGCGGATTAGTGATTCTCACGCTGTCTGGGTACACGATCCCTATTTCACCGCTTTGAGACAATCTTCATATCCGACCAGCGCGGGGAAGTGTTTGGTGTATATTCCTCTGTCTCTGGTAAGAATGGCGCTGCACTTTACCGAAGCAAAACCTCCGATATAAAAATCGGACAAAAAGTGCTCTTTGATGTTCAACTCCCGACCGCACTCGGGACATTGTACCTTCGTTTTTCGTTTTAAATATCTCATCCATGCCTGAGCTGCTGCAATGGCGGAATTGATGTCAAGCGGCTCTATCGCAATTTTGTGGTCTTCTAAAAACTCGCCCAATAGCTTTGCGTTTCCTTTAAATTGGGGCATAAGTTCCGCGAACACCATTGGAGGAGCAACAAGATTCTCTTTTTTTGCCAGGGCAGCATATACTTTATCCTGAAAGCTTTTGAATTCATCTTTCAAAATATCAAGCAGGATGGTCGTGTCTACACAAATTCTCAACGTACCGTGCCCCTGATTTCATTCATATATTCCATTGTTGTCGGTCCATCCTTGAACTTTCCACACCACTTCTTCCTGATTGTTTCGATTGGGTTAAGAATAAGAACATATTCTTCCCCTTTTCTTTGAATATCAACTTCGATTCCAGGTACAATACTCATTTCTTTTCTCACTTTTACAGGTATTGTGACTTGATATTTGGCTGTTACTTTAGACAATTTCGCCACCTCCTACTTATGGTATACCTTCTGTCGTCTTGCAGTATACTTCGTGTTTGATCGCCTGTCAATGGGGCCAAACGGGGTCAGGCTTTCCTTATTGGTCCACAGATTACGCAGATTTTCGCAGATTAAAAAGAGGATTAGTGATTCTCATGCTGTCTTGGTACACGATCCCGATTTGATGGGATGACAAAGAGATTGCCACAGGCACCTGCCTGTCAACCTTCAATCCTCTGCTCTTTAATGCATGCGCTAAAACCACCTCGTAAACCGATTCTAACAAACCTGGTCCCAGCCCCTTATGAATCTGAAGCTCAAGGCTCAGAGCTGAAAGGGGAAAGAGATTAAAGCTCATACCTTATAAGAATAAAATTTCCACATCCTTTATTTTCTCAAAATCTTTATCCATTGTAACCACTTGCAGATCATAATATTTAGCCGCGCTATACTGGTAGGCGTCATCAAAATCTAAATTCAGGCTTTTCCTGACATTTACAACATCGCTGTACAGTTCTATCGGCAACGAAAGAAGTCTGGTATCAGGCATGACATCTTCAATAAATTTCTGAAAACTATCTTCTTTATTATACCTGAAGAGAATTACACCAATGGAGTGCAAAGAAAAATCTGTTATGCTGAGATTCCCAATATTGTTGATCAGAAACCTCTTACACTCTTCTTTCTTGTCCTGCCCCAGAAGTATTTCCAAAAATATATTCGTGTCTGCTAAAAACATTATCTCCACTCCAAAGTCCTGTGTTGCAACTCAACAGAAGTAAATTCCTCTCTCATCTCTGACAACTCCCCCTCCCAGTCGAACCGGAATTTCTTTGTCTTGCTCTTTGTACCCTTATACTTCTTTAGCAGGAACTCCACATAATCTAAAACTTCTCTCCTTAAATCTTCAGGAAGTTTTTGTAATTTCAATTCTATTTCCCTTTCATGCATGGTTTCCACCCCCTTTATTATACTTGTCATACTCCATCTAATTATCTCAAAGGTCAAGATTGATGGCTTCGTAAAAAGTCAGAAAATACCATTTTTCGTCATTCCGGCGGAAGCCGGAATCCAGTAAATTCAATAAGTTCTGGATACCGGATCAAGCCCGGTATGACTGTTTTGGAACTTTTTTCTGTCTGGGTACACGATCCCGATTTGATGGGACTAAATCGGGTCATGTCCCCGAGAATCCCTAAAAGGCTTACGCCTGAACTCCTTAAAAGGCTTACGCCTGAACTCCTTGTTCGGAGTTTACCCGTAAGGGTTTTAATCGTGTCATGTCCCCGCAGCAAACAGCAACTGGCTTAGGATACAGTTAAATTTTCAAATGGTGGTTTTGCCCAAACCGGGTCGGAAATGTCAACAGTGGTCATTTCGGCGCCAGACTCAAAAGGCACTTCGGTATCCAGCATATCTTCAGCGCCGACTCGTAAAGATTCGATAAGTTCCGCTTTTGTTTTCTCCTGTGCATTTACTCCGGGCAGATCAATAAGCCAGCCAATCCACCATTCACCAGATTCTTTTATAACTGCTCTGTATTTCATATTATCACCTCACAAAAGGTATATCCAGATCCTTACATATT
Source organism: Syntrophales bacterium (assembly GCA_030655775.1). Taxonomy (NCBI): domain Bacteria; kingdom Pseudomonadati; phylum Thermodesulfobacteriota; class Syntrophia; order Syntrophales; species Syntrophales bacterium. The sequence continues at coordinate 7,944 of JAUSPI010000068.1, read as the reverse complement.
TTCCTTGCTAATTCATCAACAACTTCATTATGTCTCGGGACCTCTGTTTTCAATCTCCCTCTTTGGTAGATACTGTGCCTGCTGCCTTCCCGCAACAAAAATCCGTTAAATTTTTTGATATGCTTTATAGGTTGCTTCCTTTTTATATTATCACGCTGCTGGGCATTAGTGGGGTCAGGCTTTCCTTATTGTCGTTGTTGGGGCCTCACGCAAAGGCGCAAAGACGCTAATGAGAATACGGGGGTAAGGGTGGCTTTCGGGACGCTCATTCTTCTGGCGGAAATGTTTCAAATCCTTCCGACTGCGCGGCGCGTGCGAGCCTGTCATCGAAACAGGCAAATATGAAATCTTGAGGAAGTCTTTCATGGATTACCATCGCCGATGCGAGATGGATTGCGTCGAAACCTCTAAGTGGATATTTTCCGACCACCCTATCGATGTATTCATTGAGATTGCCGTTGACCTCCACACGGATGAAGCTCTCCCAGTCTTGGTGAAATGTGCCTACTATTTTTCGGATCAATGTATCCCCAAAATCTGACTCCAGTTTTTTTCTACAGATGGAAGCCATCGTTTCTGCGTAAGCAACAAAAGATGTAACGATTTGAGTGGCCGATTTCCATCTGGAGAGAACATCATCGGAATAAGGCTCCCGGAAGTATCGCTTTACCAGTGCACTGGTGTCCAGATATAGAATCATAGGTCGATCACCGCCGATCCTCGATTACCATTTCCGAAACAGGCTTCCCCAAGGTTTCTATTGCCGAGATACGGTCTTTCACGATGCTCCGACCAGGTAAGGTGATCAGTCCGCTCTGGACTAAGGGGTCCAGTGCCGCACGGATGGACTGGTTGCCTTGGCTTTCCTTCACTATACGGGCAATCGGCTTCCCTCTTTTAGTGATTAGAACTTCTTCCCCTGCTTTTACCTGGGCTAAAAGCCGACTCAAGTTGTTCTTGACCTCCTTGATTCCCACATTGATCATAACAGCCCCCCCTTTGAGTAGCTACCTTTTGCATCATGGTAGCCACTTTTGGCCCTGTTGTCAAGCATCTTTTTGTTAAAAGGTACGGAGGGTCACATCTTAAATATTAAATGAGAGCTTTGCAAAACTGCAATTCTGGTCATTGCGAGGAGCTTTAGCGACGCGGCAATCTTATGAATTATCAATATGTTATGAGATTGCTTCGCTCGCGCAGCGCAGGCGCTTGCGCCGCGTGTCGCTCGCAATGACAATACTGGGGTTATGCAAAGCTCTCTGATAGTTATTCAAAGCTCTCTTTTTATTAGACAGGATTGACGGTCTCGAAAAAGTCGTCACTCCTTGATCGATCATTTTCGTTGGCCAAATAAATTCTTTCGGAAACATGGGCTGTTCAGTCTTGTGGAAGCCCATTGTATGTTGCGCCAGTCCTCTCTTTACACAGCTCCGCCCTCTGGATTACATCGGGAAAATAACTTTACTAATAAATTACAGTAGTTATGTGTTTATATCAAAATCCCCCTTAATCCCCCTTTAAAAAAGGGGGAGATTATAAGGTTCTCCCCTTTTGTAAAGGGGAGTTAGAGGGGATTTTTGTTTTTAGTCCTGCATATCGGCGGGAATCCCGATTTCTATGACCTCTCTTTTCAACTGTCCAATTTCTTCTTCCAGGTGTTCGTATTCTTTCATCTTCCTTTTCAGGAAGCGATAAGTGATTTTAGTTTTTTCCTCAAGACCATGTGGAGTCAGAAGGTATATATAGGCATATTTATTGTTGGCGTTTTTGAAATTGGTAGCTTTGAGTAGACCCTTGGCAATTAAGGCTTTGATCAGAAAGTTGACCTTGCCGAGGCTGATGCCGAGCCTTGCGGACAGTTCACGCTGAGTCATCTCGGGTGTTTTTTTAATTTCCCGGAGCAGGTTGATGACTTCTTTGCTTTCGAGATTGGTTATTTGTGGGTCTGGCATGTTTTGCTTTCCTTCGTTCATTCCATGAACACAGGAATGAACATAATAAAACGTTGTTGGGAAGTCAAGTAGAAATTGCTGTCCTGGTCTGTCAAAAACCATCCGCCCGGATTTCCTGGATAGTCATTCCAAACTCAGGTGACAGGTGCATCCCACTTGTAAGAATCTGCAACCGAAGAGTTTCAGCAGCCTGAATTTCCTGAATCACCCCGCGCAGCAAGCCGTACTCCGCCCGGCTACCGGTAAAAATGCAGATAGTTCTCATTTATTTTTCTTTTTTATCGTGTGCTTAAACTTCAAAACGGCGAAGTTCAGTTCTATCGATGTTTCTGTGTCGGTTGTTTGCAGGTCATCATCCAGGAGTTCAGCTATAATCTGCCCACTTTTTTTCATAAGATTCTTTTGCGTGGGTTCTTCTTGACAAGTTCGTAAAAAGTCTCAAAATGTGTTATTTGTCATGCTGAACTTGTTTCAGCATCTAATCATTTCAGCAAGTTAGAGACCCTGAAATAAATCCAGGGTGACAAAAACTGACTTTTTACGAAACTATCCTTCTTGAGTCGTTGATAATTCCTTTATCGTCCTTGTAAGTCCTTTTATTTTCGCAAAAGTTTCTATAATTGCAATCGTAGTTTGAGTAGCAACTTTACTTTTCAGAATTGTTGCTAACATATACAAGCCTTTTTCAGTAAAGGCTTTGGGAGTTTTAACCTTTCCACCTCTCTTTGAAGTCGAAATTTTCGACTTCAATAAATCCCATTCATTTTTACTCAGTTCAACAATATATTCATGAGGAAATTTGTCGGGATTATTTTTCACCGCTTCATTAATTCTCTTCGTCTCTACTTCATAAAGTTCGGCAACATCACTATCCAAAAGGACCTTCTGCCCCTGAATTTCTACAATTTTATTTTCTACATCTTCGATCTTTATTACACTCATATGATAACCTTTTATATTAGAGTCTTTATTCGCAACAGCTACGTTTTTTGCGCAGATGTTGATTCTATCTTAAGCAAATAAATTATGGTTGCCGGTTGGGGCTTTGCGTGAGACATTTCCGGGGAAAAAGTGGAAGGGGAGCCAGACACTGTCCGGGTACACGATCCCGATTTGATGGGGCTAAATCGGGTCATGTCCCCGAGTGGGGGTAATAGAGACACTTCCCTAAGTGCGGGAAGTGTCCCCTATGCGAATGCGTAAAGATTGACTCTGTGGGTCATTTATTTAAGCAGATCCTCTATTTCCCCATCTGTAAATCCAAACTGGCGAAATATTCTTAAGACATAAGGAGGTTAAAATTGACAGACTCGTAAAAAGTCATAAACTGCACCATTTGTCATGCTGAACTTGTTTCAGCATCTAATTATTTCAGTAAGTTAGAGACCCTGAAATAAATTCAGGGTGACAAAAACTGACTTTTTACGAGTTCATCAAAATTCCTTCTCACCCATGTCAATGGGTACCATCTCTTTTTCCCCGCAATGTAACGCACATATAGTTTGTGATCTCCCTTACCTTCTCTATAAAACTTGCAGCCACCTGATTCCAACAATCGGATGAGTTGTCTTGCTTTCAAAGACGGCACATTTTTAGGCATACAACGCTCTCATTTCCAACGGTTCCGGAATAGAATCCACGCTTTCTACCTTCAAAAATTCATGCAATTCCTTTATTGACAAAGGAGCAGAATAAATGTCCTCGTCCGCCTTTCGAACTTCCTTAATAGAGCCTATCGCTTCTTTTAGCTTTGCGACTGCCTTTTCCTTTGTATGACCCTGTCCGACAATTCCGTTTTCTAAACATAAGGCAACCCAATATGCGCCACTTTTTCTTAATACAGTTGTATAAAAATCCATCGTATTACCTCCTGAGGACGTCCAGACGTTCCTGCCCCCTTAATATCTGTTTTGGTTTCACTGTTGTTTCAAAATTATCACATACCTTGATGTTGCTCCAAGCATTCTTTTGCTGCCGGGGTACACGATCTCGATTTGATGGAATGACAAAAAGATTGCCGCGTCGCTGCGCTCCTCGCAATGACAGGCTCTCTAAATCGGGTCATGTCCCCACGCGATGGGACTAAATCGGGTCATGTCCCCACGCGATGGGACTAAATCGGGTCATGTCCCCACGCTACTCGGGTCATGTCCCCGTGATTCCCCATTCCCAACAAGCCATTTCCAGATGGGGATTACGTTTATTTTATTATCTATAATGGTCTCGTCATCCCATGTTATTAGCGTGCCTGTTGGGAGTGAGAGCTCATCCATCGCGTTTTTTAGTCCCCGGAGCTCTCTTTCAAAGGTTTTTTTGTCCGACAGATCCCAGCATACCTGAATCAGTTGCGTCTCGCCTGAAATTTTATGCCGCGCAAAGAAATCGACTTCATATCCGTCTTTTGTATTGACATATTCCGCGTCATAACCCCGGCGACGCAGGTGCATAAATGCCATGGTTTCGAGCAGTGGACAGTAGTTATATGCGTTGCGAAAGGTCATGGCATTTAAAAGGCCGGTATCGATCGTATAGATTTTAACCGGATTAATCAGCCTCGATTTTTCAGAGCGACTGTGTATGGGAACCTTGTAGAATAAAAAAGCGTCTGTCAAATAATCAAGATACGCGTACAGGCTGTTCTTGGTGCATTTGATCGACATGCTTTTCATGGTATTGTAGAATTTATTAACACTGAACTGCCCGCCGGATGAATTCATAATGTGACGGACAAGATGTTTCAGCACAAGAATATTGCTGACTTTATGACGCTCAATTATGTCTTTTAACAATACGGAATCAATATAGCCCTGTAATACTTCTATTCGAAGTTCGCGATCCAGTTTCTGTATTTCAGGAAAGCCTCCGACTTCAAGATAATCGTTTACGGCCTTGCGTAATGTGGAGGCAGTGTTCGCGCCAAATGTTTTTGGTCTGTCAGAAAAAAGCCCGTGAAACTTCAAAAATTCCTCAAAACTGAATGGGAATATTTCTATCGGCAGAGAACGTCCCCGCAGGGTGGTAGTTATTTCGGAGCCAAGTAGCTTTGATGATGAGCCGGTAATAAAGATTTGAAGATTTTCCGTATCAAGCAGGCGCCGGATGAACATCTCCCATTGGTCTATTCGCTGTATCTCATCAAAGAAAAACTTACACCGGGTATCGCGAAGCTCAGGATATTTTCCGAAATAGATATCAAGAATTTTCTGGAAATCATGGACGGTAAAATCAAGCAGCCGATCGTCTTCGAAGTTAAGATAAAGGATCTCTTCCTTTTTTGTTCCCGAGGTAATCAGTTCTTTTATTTTCTGATAACAAAACCATGTCTTCCCCGATCGTCTCATGCCGATGACGACATCTGCCTTACCCTGTATCTCGGAAAATTTCCTATCTCGAGCTACCGGTTCAGGCAATTTTCGTTCATGAAAATCATCGATGAGTTGAGAGATTATATTTTTCATAGCGGAAATACTATCTTCTTTTTAGAGATAGTTCAAGTTGTTTCTGTATCTTTTTTAGAGACGGGGAAGTCCCGTCTCAATGACCAGTAGCGTTGCCCCTCTGTCCGGGGACACGATCCCGATTTGATGGGGCTAAATCGGGTCATGTCCCCCTATTTCCCCCCAAGCGGAACTGCGGGACGTCCGGAGAGCGCCGGTTAAAACCGGATATGTTATTAAAACCTAAAACTCATAACCCGAGCTGCAGAGCCATCGCCATATTGGGATATACTGTATCTTTATCCCTTTTACTGTCTCGCTGCCGAGGTCTTCGGTGGTCAACATTTTCACTTCTTTTAATCCGAATTCCTCAGCGGCGGCGATAGCGCCTGTTATTTCTCTGTCCCTGGTATCCATTGTGCTTATATTACTGGAGACCTGCACCGCTTCTGTGATGGTCCTCCCCTTTTTTATCAGGAAATCGCATTCTCTGCCTTTTTTGTCCTTCCAGTAATAGACCTCAAGCCCCCTTCTTTTCAGTTCGATAAAGACAATATTCTCTATTGTCCTTCCGATATCCTCTGAGAATTTAAACGCGATGGAGGATGCGATCGCATGGTCGACACAGTACATCTTTGATGGATTGTACATCTGCCTCTTCAGTGAATAATCAAAAAGGCCGGCGGCAAAGAAAAGATATACGTCTTCAAAATAACCGATATAATTTTTTACCGTGGTCAGGCTGTTTACTGATATCACATCCCTGAGTTTCTTGTAGCTCGACATGCATGACAGATTGGATGCCAGATAGAGTGCAAGTTCTCTGATCTCGCGGACATTTCTGACAGAATAGCGTGTGACAACATCTCTGAATATGATATCCCGGAAGTATTCCTGAAGCAGAGATGTGTCCTGACTTTTTACAACTTCCGGGAACCCTCCAAAGACAAGATAATCATTGAATAACCTTGCAATTTCTACCCTTTTTTCCGTTATAAGAAAATCCCTGTCCTCTACTGATAAGTCGTTTGCCCTCAGAAGCTCCCTAAATGAAAACGGATAGAGCTCCATGATCCTGTTTCGTCCCGTCAAGACTGTCGCGGCTTCGCCGCCCAGTATCGATGAGTTGGAGCCTGTTATAAAGAGTTTTATGTCTTCAAATTCATAAAGCCTGTTGACCCAGCGATGCCATCCGGGAAGGTTCTGTATCTCGTCAAGGAAGAAGTATTTCCTCCCCACGGGCGATTCGACCTCGAGAAATGCCTCGTAGAGGGGCTGAAAATCTGCTGTGGTGAATTCCGCAAACCTGTCATCCTCAAAATTGAGAAAAAGGATGTTCTGTTTTTTACTCCTTCTTCTAAAAGCTTTCCTATCAGAAGGCGCATCAGGGTTGATTTTCCACACCTTCTGACACCGCTTATAATATGTATTTCTTTCTGGTTTAGAATCGCTTGCGCGTCGGAAAGGCTGTCGCGCATGATGTAATCGCCCCCAGAGAGGGCCTTTTCTTTGTGTTCAACAATGAGTTCTGTAAGTTTTCGCTTTTCCATTTTAAAAAGTACTCTATGACATATATTTCATTGGTAGTGTATTGTATGTGTGGCTATATGTCAACAGCAATGAAATGTTTGTGTGGAGGTAAGAGCTTAAGATGCCCCGTCTTTAGGTGGGGTAATTCACCTGGTTGCTCCGTTACTCATCAAAGTATTCGTTTCGTATTGCTTCAATATCGAGTAAGTCCTGCGGCCGATTTGAAAGCTGTTTTATTGCAATAAGATTTTCAGGACTTGCAATGGGAATGGTCACATCGTCTATTTCCAGGTTAACAGGGTTCAGCACAGCTTTTTTATAAATATCGTTATCAGCAAAGACGAAATCAACAATGACAAAACCTCCGTTTTCTATTGATGAATGCTGGATAACGCTCCTCCATATCGTTGCCTTTTCAAAATGCATTATCTTATGATCCTGGATAAGTTCAAAATGCTTTGTTAATAACAGTACCAGCGAATCTTTCTGTTTTTCCTCGAGGAGTATAAGTATGTCGATATCTTCAGTCGCTCGCGGCTTTGCTATAATTCCCACAGCCAATCCCCCGATCAGGCAATAACTTATATTGGCTCTATTTAAAGCACTGCAGAGCTGTTTTAATGTTGCTATTATGGTTTTCGCGATCTCCATTGCCGTTCTTTCCGTAAAAGTATGCCCTGGTATATCATTTTGACAATCTCTTCCGTCGATGCCTGAGGATGTTTCTGCTTGAGGTATGTTTCCTTAAGCTTGAAACACAGGTCGATAAGTTCGACTGATTTTGCAAGATTTTTCTGCAATTGAGTTATGTGGCCTGTCTGATTCATTTGGTCTGTGGAGACAGCTCCGCCCTCTGGATTACACCGGGAAAATAACTTTACTAATAAATTACAGTAGTTATGTGTTTATATCAAAATCCCCCTTAATCCCCCTTAATCCCCCTTTAAAAAAGGGGGAGATTATAAGGTTCTCCCCTTTTGTAAAGGGGAGTTAGAGGGGATTTTTGTTTTTAGTCCTGCATATCG
>JAUSPI010000067.1 GCA_030655775.1 Syntrophales bacterium | reverse complement strand
CGTTTCACGATACTCTCGTTTGGACCGTGGACTCATGATTATCCCTCCTTTTGGAAGTCGATGTTCGGTAACATCGAATTATGAGTCAACGATCCCTTTTTAGCCACTCCTTCGGTAACATTTAATATGAGGCAATTCGGGGTAACCATAAACGGTTGTTTTTTCCCGCAGCATGCTGTATCACTACAGGAATTATCAATGGGCTACGTGTCGACATGAAACACCTGTCACAAAACATAAGAAGCGTTCCGGGTAGTGCAGGTAGGGCGTAAGATTGAAGAAAAAATTGGTGTGAGAGCTTGCCGAATATCCATTAAAACAATTCATTATCTCTTGTCTCACCGTTTGCGATTTTCTCACTGATGATTTCCCTGTAAACGTCAAAAAGGTCAGGAAAGAATGAACCTTTCATACCTTCCATTATCGTAAGCGCCTCGGCATAAGGCATCGCATCTTTGTAGACTCTTTTGGTTGTAAGCGCGCTGTACACATCTGCTATTGCCATAATTCTTGAGAAGAAAGGGATTTCCTCTCCTTTTAATCCATCGGGATACCCTGTTCCATCGTACTTTTCATGATGGGCTCTTACAATTTTTCCAAGAGATTTCATCCCCGGGATTTCAATAAAATAAGTCTCGCTCCAGATCGGATGTTTTTTTATAATTTCATATTCTTCGAGGGTGAGGGCCCTGGAGGCATTCAATATCTCATGAGGTACATGAATTTTTCCGACATCATGGAGTTCGCATCCGAGTTTTAACATTTCATACTTCCCGCGTGACAAGTTCAACTTTTTAGCAATCTCCAACGCCATATCTCTCGCATGAAAACTGTGACGCAGTGTATAATAATCTTTTTTGTCAAGGGCTATATTTATATGCATTATTGTACGGATTTGACGCTCAACATTGATTAAAGAAAATTTGTGAACAATTGTTTCTAAGGCTTTAATAACTCTCGTGTTATATCTGGTACCCGACCCTCTTTTTATGATTTCCATCGCCTCTTCAGGAGGAATATTCCTGTAATCAGGACGGATGAGTTCCTCATAATCATTTGCAACTTTTAAAATCTGCGCCTCAATTGGCATATCCTGAAAATTTTCACGCCCAAGAAACTCAATAAAGGACACCCTTTCTGCAAGTCTTTTATTGGGATGGAGAATTTCTACTGCATACTTATAAATTTTAGAAAACTCTTCTTTCTCTTCAGGTGAAAGCACCTCACCCCTTCTCTCTTTTTCAAGCAAATTTTTACTTAATGAAACCTTTCCAATCTCATGCAAAAGGCCTGCATATAAGAGTTCATCAGCTATTTGGGGGCACAGAACTTTGCACATCTCTTTTGCAAGGATTCCAGTTTCCTTGCAGTGTTCAACCTGCTCTCTGCCCATTGATGCATTTAGCTTGTTCAGATTATCGAGTTCTGGAAAATCAAGATAAAAAGGCTCATAAGACTTTAATTTTTCTTTAAAATGGTTTGTTATAAACTGCTCATCTTCAAAGAATGAAACACGGGAATCAAGTAATTTTTTCATATCAAGTAGAAGATCAGGGGTTTCTTTTACAAGATGTAGGAAATCATCCCGTATAAGCTGAAGTGTTTCAACTGAATCGACTGCTTTAATGGTAGCAGTTCTCGGTGTGTCAATTAAGAGGGCCATTTCTCCGAATCCCGCGGGCGGGTCAAGTTCTGCCAGTATATTTTCCCCTTCAGGACTCTCTTTTATAACTCTTACATGACCTTCTTTTAAAATATAGAAACTGTCTCCCGGTTCGCCTTCTTTGATAATGGTGTCGTGTGGATTAAAGCGGAGGACTTTAAATTTAGATGCAATCTCTTTTATATGATCAGGTTGCAGTGAGAAGAAAAGCGGATTCGATGATATAAATTTCGCAATATCGGTATCTTTAGTTGTCATTGTAGGTGCTCTCCCTGAAACCTACAGCGCTACGTATATGGAATCTGATTTTCCTTTTCCCGGTTACAATGTTTTTCTTCTGGAGTTCGTAAGTTATAGGCCTGTGCATCTCTTCTCCGTATTCGTGTGTTATCCAGTCTTTTATTACCATAAATTCTTTGCGTTTACCAACATCGTTACTGATTTTAAATTCTAATTAAGTCTGCGGAATGTGTCAATAAAAATGAGACACCTTGATCGATAAATCGGGTAATATATTGTCACCTGGGACCTACAAAATAACCGTAGTTAGCGGTATTACCGGTATCTATGGCTACAGTAAAAGTTTTTTATTGAATGTTCGGTGTTTTTTTGTTTTAGTTCTTTTATGGCTGTGCTGTTTCGTTGATTTGAGTTGAAAGGATCGCTCGCTTATCGCAACGACCAAAAACAGTTATGTAAGGATTTCAAAAAACAAAGAACGTTCTGGGCGGTGGATATAGGGGGTAAGATTGAAGAAAAAAATTGGTGTGATAGCTTTTGCTGCCCTTATTCTGGGTGTGGGTCTTCTGGTTTACTCGGGCCAGCGGAAGGCGAAACTTGGCGAATTATACTATTCTGGAACCATGGAGGCGACGAATTCTCAACTTGCTTTTCAAGTTGGTGGAAGAGTTGTAAATGTATCTGTTAGGGAAGGGGAGTCTGTAGAAAATGGACAGATTCTTGCGGAACTGGATCAATCTGAATACCGGGCTCGCCATGAACAGGCCAGTGCCAATCTGGACAGATCTGCAAAGAAACTGCGGCAATTAGAGATGGTTTTAGAAATATACAGGAAAACACTTCCCGCTGAAGTTGCAAGGGCGAGGGCCGTTGTTTCAAGCTCCAGGGATACTATGGAGGAGGCGCGGAAGCATAAAAAAAGGTATGATACGTTATTTGAAAAAAATGTTGTTTCGGAAAATGAGTGGGAAACTGTAAAGCTCAGGTATCAGACAGCGAATGCAAGACTGTCGGAAGCGGAGGCTGTTCTGGAACAGGCGCAGAGCAATTTAAAAAAGATTGAAGCTACGGAAAAGGAAGTTGAGGCAACGAAGGCCGATGTTCGGGCGGTGAGAGCAGCCCTTAAAATCACGGAAATTCAGCTCAAGTATACAAAGTTGAAGGCGCCTTTCAATGGAATAATAGCCAGCCGAAATATTGAGCTTGGGGAGGTGGTAATGCCTGGCCGTGAGGTCCTGACACTTTCGGATCTTTCCACTGTGCATCTGAAAATATTCGTTGGCGAGACAGAAATAGGTAAAGTAAAACCGGGGCAACGTGTTGAAGTGAGGGTGGATACTTTTCCTGATAAGATCTATAAGGGGGAAGTTTCATTCATATCTCCTGAAGGGGAGTTTACACCGAAGATAATCCAGACTCATAAGGAGAGGGTCAAGCTTGTATACCTTGTCAAGGTTTCTATTCCCAATCCAGACCTTGAATTGAAATCGGGAATGCCGGCCGATGCCTGGTTGCGGTAATCAGTGGTCAGTGGTCAGGGGGCAGTGGTCAGGGATTGATGCCATGATTGTATAGTTCATGCTTTTACTAGCAGAAAAAATTTCTGCGATGCCTTGAAAACCCCATATAGAGTTATTTTACGATGATCTAATAGGAGAAAAAATGTCTGACAGCCGATTCCTGACCCCTGAAAACTGCTTTATTCAGGTTGAAAATATCTCCAAGAGTTTTGGGGACGTGAAGGCCGTCTACGATGTATCTTTTCATGTAGACAGGGGGACCATATTCGGACTTGTGGGGTCTGACGGGGCGGGCAAATCAACTCTGCTTCGGATGATAGCAACCATGATAGAGCCGTCTTCCGGACGGATTCAGGTCGGGGGGATGGATGTTGTCTCTCAGAAAACAAGTGTCAAAACCGTAATGGGATATATGCCGCAGCGTTTCGGCCTCTACCAGGATCTCACGGTTGATGAAAACATCAGTTTTTTTATGGATATCTTCGGAATTTTCGGCCAAGAGAGGAAGAAGCGGAGGGAACGGTATCTCGGGTTTTCCAATCTCCTCCCATTTGTTGATCGTCTGGCGGGTAATCTCTCCGGAGGTATGAAACAGAAATTGGGACTTGCCTGTGTTCTCATACATCAACCTACGGTTCTCATCCTCGATGAGCCGACCAACGGTGTGGATCCCGTATCACGGCAGGAATTTTGGGAGATCCTTTCTGAGATGAAGCGGGAAGGTATGACCGTTCTCATTTCAACGGCCTATCTGGATGAAGGAGAAAAGTGTGATCGCCTCGCCATCATGCACAAATCGAGGATTCTTGATACAGCAACTCCCGAAAAGATGAGATCCAACTTTCCGGATCTTGAGGAAGCCATGATCCATCGAATAAAAGAAGTTGACGAGGAACTTGTACACGATAAATTCAAGATGTGAAATGACGACACAAGATGCTATTTTTGTAAAGGATTTAGAGAAGAGATTCGGTCAGTTTGTTGCCGTGGACAGAATCTCTTTTTCTGTTAAAAGAGGGGAAATCTTTGGCCTGTTAGGTCCGAACGGTTCCGGGAAATCGACTACTATCCGGATGCTGTGCGGGATCATAACTCCGACGTCCGGTTCCGGTGTGGTTGCCGGACATGATATCTGTACGGAACCGGAAGAAATCAAAAACTCAATAGGGTATATGTCGCAAAAATTTTCCCTTTATGAAGATATGACCCCGTTTGAGAACCTCCGTTTCTACCTTGGAATATATAACGTGCCACCAGACCAGTGGAAGGAAAGGATTGAACAGATCCTGGATATTGCCCGTCTGCAGGATGTCCGCCAAAGGCTTACCAGAGAATTGCCGCCAGGATGGCGACAACGCCTGGCCCTGGGATGCGCCCTCCTTCACCATCCTGATATCCTCTTTCTCGATGAACCCACGTCAGGCGTTGATCCGATCACACGCCGCCATTTCTGGGAATTTATTGGAAGGCTGGCAGAAGATGGTGTGACAATCTTTGTTACCACACACTATATGGACGAGGCGCATAATTGCCAGCGGATTGCAGTCCTTGATGAGGGTAAAATAGTTACGTCCGGCAGCCCTTCAGAGATTATCAAAGAAACCTTCCCCGATCGCCCCGAGGCCGGCTTAAATGATGTTTTTGTTGAATTGATGGCCAGGAGAAACAATTGAACACGGTAAAGATTAAAGCCATTGTTCGAAAAGAATTCTACCACCTGATCAGAGATTTCAGGAGCCTGTATCTGGCCTTTGTTATCCCGCTTCTTCTGATTCTCCTCTTCGGTTATGCCCTCAGCCTGGATGTGGACAACATTAAAACCGTTGTGGTGGATCATGACAAAACCTACTTAAGCCGTGATTTCATACGCAAGCTCGACGCATCTTCCTATTTCAACATCGCCAACCAGCTTACGGATACCAAGGCTGTGACAGAATATCTGGACAATGGCTGGACAACGATGGCAGTGATTATTCCTCCTGGCTGGACCGCGGACATCAACGCGGACCGCGAAACTCCCATTCAGGTTCTACTTGACGGCAGTGATCCAAATTTTGCCGGCATATCACGGGGATACATTATGGCATTTGTTGAGGAATATAACAGTCAGTTACTCCTTGATTTTCTCAATCGTAAAGGAATGGAGAAGATAAAGCCGCCAATTGAGGGACGTATACGAGTCTGGTTTAATGAAGATCTTGAGAGCCGTAATTTTATCGTCCCCGGCATCATTGCAATCATTATCATGATCGTAGGAGCCATGCTGACCTCGCTGGTAATTGCCCGCGAGTATGAAAATGGGACAATGGAAACGATACGTTCCCTGCCTCTCAGAGGGGCTGAATTTTTAACAGGAAAAGCGATCCCCTATTTTTTTATAGGGCTGATAGATGTGCTTGTTGCCGTTTTGATGGGACAGATGCTCTTCGGTGTTGTCATGAAATCCAGCTTCTGGTTGATGGTACTTGCATCCTCAGTCTATCTGTTTGTCGCACTCAGTCTCGGCCTTCTTATTTCCGTTGTTACAAAATCACAACTGGTGGCCAATCAACTTGCCCTGTTGATTACTTATCTGCCTTCTCTGCTTCTTTCCGATTTTGTTTTTCCCATTGTAAATATGCCCAAAATCCTTCAGATAATAACTTACATTGTCCCGGCCAGATATTTTATCGATATTTTAAATGGGTTATATCTGCGAAATCTGGGGCTCGATCACCTGTGGCCAAGCTATATGGTACTGGCGGTCATGTTTGTTATCCTAACGGGCATGAATCTTCTTGTGCTTAAAAAGGAAGGAATGTGAGATGAACTGGATTAGGATTCGAGAACTGGTCCGCAAGGAATTTATTCAGCTTTTCAGGGATAAGAAAAACAGGCCTATTTTAGTCATCGCACCCCTTATTCAGTTGCTCATCTTCGGGTATGTAGTGACGACCGATGTACGGGACATCAGAGTCGGGCTTCTCGACCAATCCCGTACACGGGAAAGCCGAATGTTGATAGATGCCTTCAGCGCCAATAAAACCTTTCGTATTACCCAATATACGGACAATCCGAAGGATCTGGAGCAGATATTGCTCAGGAAAAAGATTGATCTGGCAATCAAAATCGACCCCAATTTTAGCGAACACATAAGAAAAGGAGAAACAGCCGATATTCAGATACTCGCTGACGGAAGCATGAGCAATATGGCATCTGTCAGAATAGCTTATACCACCATCGTCCTGGATAGATTGAACCGGATTTTAATCAAGGAGCTTCACCCTGAAAAGATAAACTACGGCAAAATAGATGCCCGAATAAGGACATGGTATAACCCAAATCTTGATAGCCGGAACTTTTACGTGCCGGGTATCGTGGCCTTTTTGATCATGATTCTTACAATGGTCTTTACCTCCATGGCGATAATAAAAGAGAAAGAAACAGGTACCATGGAACAACTGATCGTTACCCCTATAAAACCATTTGAGTTAATCATGGGAAAGACGATCCCATATATCACCATTGCCCTTGCACAGATGATTGCAGTCACCATATTTGCCATTTTCTGGTTTCGCATCCCGATGGCAGGCAGCATTCCGCTCCTCTTTTTCGCTACCTGCTTTTTTCTCTTAAGCACGCTGGGTATAGGGCTTTTCATATCGACCATTTCGTCGACTCAGCAACAGGCCATGATGACCACCTTCTTTTTCATTCTTCCCTTCTTCATGCTCAGTGGTTTTGTATTTCCCATTGCCAATATGCCGCAGGTTGTACAGTGGTTGACCTATTTGAATCCTTTAATGTATTTTCTTATAATTATAAGGGGAATTTTCTTGAAGGGGGTGGGGCTGACAGTGCTCTGGCCCCAATTTCTTGGACTGTTAATTCTCGGTCTGATTGTCTTTGCCGGATCTGTCGGGCGTTTCAGGAAGAGACTGGATTAGCGTAAAAGCCTATTTCCTCAAGCACTTTTAAGGTGTTTTCGCTAACCGGCAACTCTTTGAGTTCTCCAGGTGATATCCAGCATGCTTCGAGTGCATCGTCGTCGGCGTTTGGTGTTCCACTTACATAATCTGCTATAACGTCAACAATTGCAAAATGGAACCGGATACGTCCCGCATCATCCCTTTCGATGAAATCGAAGCTGTAAATTGGTTTTCCGGCACGGATGACAAGTCCGGTTTCCTCTAAAATCTCCCGCTCGGCTGCCTCCTGCAGCGTTTCACCCAGCTCTACGGAGCCGCCCGGAATTGCCCACAATCCCTTGCTTGGAGGAATGCCGCGTTTGACAAGAAGAACCTTGCCGTCTTTAAGTACTATTGCCCCGACACCGACCCGTGGACTATCGGGATACTCACGTTTTGACATATCATCTCCTCCTGAGTCACCCAGCGTTATACCCTGCCAGTTCAATTGCTTTCTTTACTTTTTCAGTATTGCCCTTTTCCTCCATCTCAAATTCTACCATTTCCTTATCCAGATCAACTACTACATTCGATGTCCCTTCAATTGATTCAACAGCCTTTTTTACCGTTCCCGCACAATGCATGCAGGTCATACCCGAAACAGTCAGACTTATTTTGTCGGTTCCCATATTCATTTCCTCTTTAATTTTAGACAACAGCTTTATTTTCATATAATACCATCCGGTTGTTTTCTTATATCAAGTTGAACAGAAACCTCATGCAGTAATATAAACCGGCGAGTATGAAAACTGAAGCCGTTAATCTCCTGGCCCATAATTCAAATACGGCAATCTTTTTATAAGCGTTTCCTGCGAGGTGGGTCGAGAAGGCAAGCAAAAATGCAAAAACCAGAACAGGAATAGCTGTTCCGATACCAAAGAGAGAGGGTAGAATGATTTTTGAACCGTGGGCAATGGCAAGAGAAAATAGGCTTCCAAAAAACAATGCAGCCGAGACCGGACAGAAAGAAAGGGCGAAAACAATCCCGAGAAATCCGGCACCCCATATCCCTGCTTTTTCTACACGAGACTGAAAAGCATCACCGAAAAACCCGATACCTCCAAAATCGATTGTAATAATATCCAGTAGAATAAAACCGATGATTATCAGTAAAGGACCGAGAAGCATGTTCATGTACTTCTGGAGAAAATTGGCGACAGCGGGTATCGACTGTACGCTGGATACAAGCAAAATTCCTAATATCGCATAGGTGATCATTCTTCCGAGCATGTACAAGAGCCCCGCCGATAATACGTATCCTGCTTTATCCACCCGCCTGCCGATGTAAGAGACAGCAGCGATATTCGTTGCAAGTGGACAGGGGCTTATGGAGGTCATAATTCCGAACCAGAGGGCCATCCACATACCCATCAAAAACGAATCCATTTTTCAACCTTCTAAATATGTCGCAATTTCTTTTTGAATATATGTTTTAAATACTTCGTCGTTGCGGAACAATTCCCATATCCTCTGGAGGTTTTTCCACCGTACTTCTTTACCTCCTGCCCGGTCAGAAACAATTACTGATTTTGTATATAACTGATACTCTTCGATAAAGTGTCTGTTTTTCTGATTTTCGACGTTTACTGTCTTCATTTCCAGCAAGCCGTTTTTAATCTCGGTTTCGAATGCCTCTCCAACGGCTATCAGTGTCATCTGCTCAATGCGCGTGCATGAAAAACAGCGGTAATTGCCATGGAAATAATATACTACTACTTTATGATTTTTCTTATCATTTGACTGTTTATTTTTAACGGAGGCAGCTTTTCGTAAGTCATTCTGTGCTGCCTGTTCTGCGCTGAAGCAGGGTTTATGGGTGAGTACGACAAATGAAAGAATAACCATGCACAAGATTATTATGGTGATTTTACTATGTCTTGAGAAGATCATCTTTTTTGTGCTCCACGTTGCACAACTACTTACAGAAACCTTTAGCGCATATATTCGTTATAATTGTGACAGGACTTTTATAGGATAGAGGCATTTCTTCACCGGATAATTGGACAAAAGAGGGGAAAGAACGATTCATGCCGAGAAAGTAATCTCCCGCCTTCGGCAGAAAAACGTATCAAGCCCGTTTACGAAGCTTGGTATTGAGAGCTTTGCAAAACTGCAATTCTGGTCATTGCGAGGAGCTTTAGCGACGCGGCAATCTTATGAATTGTCAATATGTTACGAGATTACTTCGCTTTGCTCGCAATGACAATATTGGTATTATGCAAAGCTCTCGTATTCAAAGCTGATGCACTCGTAAAAAGTCACAAACCTCCCTCTCCCTTGATGGGAGAGGGCTGGGGTAAGGGTGAAAGCAACGACATTTCAGGCGGTTATATCCCCCTCCCCTTTGTCCCCTCCCACCGGGGCTGGTCTTAATACACACTTGACACCGAGGGTCACGGGTCGGCGTCGTTTATGCTGCAGGGTTGAGTAAGAATACTATACATCTCCGTTGCTGTATCCAGTCGTTGTAGTCCTCGCCAGAGTGTTTGGGTGCCTGGTGGACC
>JAUSPI010000066.1 GCA_030655775.1 Syntrophales bacterium | reverse complement strand
GGTCCACCAGGCACCCAAACACTCTGGCGAGGACTACAACGACTGGATACAGCAACGGAGATGTATAGTATTCTTACTCAACCCTGCAGCATAAACGACGCCGACCCGTGACCCTCGGTGTCAAGTGTGTATTAAGACCAGGCCCTGTGGGCGGGGAGCTTCACAAGTTCGTAAAAAGTCTTTTTTTGTCACCCTGAATTTATTTCAGGGCCGCTAACTTACTGAAATAATTAGATGCTGAAACAAGTTCAGCATGACAAACGGTGCAGTTTATGACTTTCAAGGAACTTAAATTTGCAAACACATTGTAAGTTGTTAATATTTCTTGATATTTACCAGAAATAATAAATTTGTTAAAAACGTAAGTTACTTCCAATTATAATGCCGTAAAACGGCATAGCGGAGCTTTTTACGAGCGCATCAAGATTTAGAATTGTCGAAAAAATGTTTTGAGCATGAAGAGTTCTATTTCTCAAACTCTCAAAGTATGATGTTATGGTGAATGACGGCAATAGAATAGTAATAAATACCGGCCTCCCCGGCTTTCTGCTCATTGATAGAATCACCGAAGCCGGAGAGAGACACATAATCGGGGCCAAAAATTTTGTGACTGCCCCCGTCTATTCAGTAGTTGAATCTCTTGCTCAGTTGGGGGCTTATCATGTACGTTTTTTAACCCGTTTTGAAAGGCATGCATTTCTACTAAAGATAACCCACTGCAAGATATCTGCAGGAGAGGTTATAGATGGCCAATATCTTCTCTACGGGACACTTACAAACCGAAGCGATGTCGCCTTTACCTATAGACTGCAGGCTAAAAAGGGGGACGAAAC
Organism: Syntrophales bacterium; assembly: GCA_030655775.1. NCBI lineage: Bacteria > Pseudomonadati > Thermodesulfobacteriota > Syntrophia > Syntrophales > Syntrophales bacterium. The sequence goes on along the minus strand of JAUSPI010000066.1, from coordinate 35,168 downwards.
TAATATTGAGGGAGAGTTTCTGTATGCTACCGTTGATTACAACCGTAACTTCAAGAGGAAAAGATTACAAAACCACTACAGAGAGGTCTTTTCATGTTTACAAAACGATATAAGAACAGATTGATCCTTCAGCAGCAAGCCGGCCTCTACCGAAATCCGCCTGAAATAACGGGAAGGGAAGGGAAACATCTCATTGTCGACGGCAGAAAGGTGTTGAATTTTGCATCCAATGACTACCTCGGCCTCAGTACGTCAGAGGATCTCCGCAAGAAAGTCTCCAAAAATTTCCAGAAATACAGCACCTCATCCTCCTCATCACGACTCGTTTCTGGCAATTATTCGATCATAAACCGGGCGGAAGAGGAGTATGCCTCCTTTTTCGGTTATGAGGATGCCCTCTTTTTCCCCAGCGGCTATCAGGCGAATGTGGGAATCCTCTCCACATTGTTCGAAAAGGGGGATAGTGTAATATTCGACAAACATATTCATGCCAGCAGTGTAAAGGGGATGACCTTGAGCGGGGCTAAATTCTATGGATATAATCACAACTCTATGTCGCATCTTAAAAAGAGGCTGGACAGCAACAAGGAAGACCAGGTTGCCGTATTGACTGAATCACTTTTCAGTATGGATGGTGATTTGCTGGATACCCGGGGTTTTGGGCAACTCAAGAAGAGCTATCGGTTTCTGAGTGTTGTGGATGAAGCCCATGCATATGGTGCTATTGGTGAAGGCGGAAGGGGTATTGCTCATGATGTGGCGGATGTTGCGGTGGGAACCTTTGGTAAGGCCCTGGGTCTTTTCGGTGCGTTTGCACTGCTGCCAGGGGGAATCAAAGAATATCTGTTCAATTTTTCTTCACCGCTTATTTACACAACCACTCTGCCGGAAGCGCATGCCGCCTCTGCGATAGATCTGCTGGAGATTGTTTCTCGCTCCGAGGAGAGGAGAAACAACTTGCGGGAAGTAAGCTGTATTTTAAAAGAAGGTCTGAAACGTGAAGGCTTTCGGCTAACCGGAGATGCCCATATCATTGCCCTCGAAATTGGTGAAGAAGCCAAGGCGGCAAAAGTGTCTCAGAGTTTACTTGAAAGGGGTATATTTGTTCTGCCTGCCAGATACCCTACGGTACCGATCGGCAGGGCGATACTCAGGATCAGTATAACTGCCCTGCATACTGAAGAAGATATAAAGGCGTTTATTGACGCACTGGTAAGTAGGCAGTAGGCAGTAGGCAGAAAGCAGAAAGCAGTAGGCAGTGAGTGGTAAGCCAGAATATCGTCCAGTTCCGCAAAGGAGCTTTATTTGAACAAGCGAAGAGAGAACCTATTTGTAGTTGGAACCGATACCGGAGTGGGTAAAACGGTACTCTCGCTGCTCCTCATGCAGTTCTTCTACGCACAGGGTTACACGCCGTTTTATCTTAAGCCGGCACAGACTGGATGTGTGGATCCCTACGATACTGATAGCGATGCCAGGTTTATATACCAACATGTAACGCCTCTAAACGATAAGGATCCGGCCGATTCGGTAATATATTGCTTCAAAAATCCCAATGCCCCCTATTTTGCAGCCCGTGATGAGGGTAGGTATATAGATTTTACAGTGATAGAGGAAGTTGTTAACGAAAAGAGTCTATTCTACTCCCCGGTTATACTGGAGGCAGCCGGAGGGCTTCTTGTACCGGTCAACGAAAAGGAACTGGTGATAGATATGATCGAGATGACAGATGCCAGACCGATTATCGCCGCCAGGGCCGGACTGGGAACAATAAATCATACACTTCTTACTCTTGAGGCCCTGAGCAATAGAGGCATGAAACCTGCAGGAGTTGTCTTGTTAGATTATGAAGAGAATGGCACATCAGAAGAAATGATAAGCGAAAATATAGAGGCTATTGAAAAAATATCCGGGATAAAAATAAGCGGGGTAATCGGTAGAATTCGTAATTTTTCAGACCCGGATCAGGATTGCTATCGTCCTCTTGAAAAAATATTTTCAGCACCGGTTGATTTCTAAACTTCTGCAATTTTGTCAGTATTTGAAAAGTAAGGAAGATTTGGAGGAGGGGGAGGTCATTTGACCTCCCCGATTTTGGAGTTTACTTGCCCGGCCAAGGTTTAGGCCTGAAATTACATTTTCAACCTTCGTCCCTGACAGGTCAGTAGCTTCTTTTCATATTTGCTTTGGTAGCGGTATATTTCATTGCATCTACTGTGCCAGAACAATTTAAAGAACTCTAACACATAGAAACCAAACGATATCTTTCGACAATCTCATCAAACTAACAGTATGCCTATAATAGATTTGAGGAAATAAATGTCGATTAAATGGATTGAGAGTGCAGTAATAATTCTGTAAATACAACCATTTATATCATAAGGAGCCTTTTTGCGAATTTCGACAATTTTGTCGAATGCGCCCGAAACTCCCTAAAGGAAAACGTTGACTTTTGAGGCGATTCGAATATTATGATGCGGGACTTTACGAGATTATCGAGGAAGAAGAAGTGGAAACCTTAAAGAGAGATAAGAAAGCGATATCAAAACATATAATGCCCTTGACGGTGTCGCTCGTTATCGTTGTTTTTATATTTTTAGTTGTGGTCATGGGGATCATGGAACGGAAAAGGCTTGACAAAACGCTGATTGGTTTCATGGAGAACAGAGGACTTGATATCATTACAACCGTCGAAAATGTAACGCAGGAAAATATAAATTATCTGCGCCGGGCACTTAAAGAACCTAAAGGGGGCGGCAAACTTACCGGTAAGGCACTTTCTTACCAAGAATCTCTTGTAAAGACTCTTGGGGATCTTGCAGAGAAAATAGATAAAGAATGGAAAACGGAGCATCTAAGTGCAGAGGACATGGGGGAAATAGCCGACCGTGACAATCTTTCTCTTATCACTTTTTTCAATAAACGGGGAAAGATTGTTTTTCAGAGCAGAAATTTTCTTCAGGATGCCGACGCACCGACGGTTCCATCAATTATATCCACAAACAAAGATATAATTGTATATCTATTGAATATATTCGGGAAGCTCGACGAAATTAGTTATATAACCTTCCCCCGGAAAGATAAAAGGGGCACCATTATTATTGCTCTGGATGACAAAAGAACAAGGTACTGGAGCACCAAAGTAACTGTTAATAAAGTTATTGAAGATGTGGGGTGGGGGCAGGGCCTGACCTATTTAATGGTTATGGATCAGCAGGGAAGGGTGCTTGGGCAAGCTGGTGAAATTCCACAAGGATTTGGAAAGACAAGTTCAATTGTCCAAGATATCCTGGCAGAAAAATCAAAGATGGCAAGTCATAAGATCCTATTTGACGGAAAGGAAATTCTCGAAATACTCACACCGTTTAGCCTGAATAAAAGGGTGTTTGGATATGCACGGATCGGCCTCGAGATGGATAAGGCCAACGAAATCCTCAAAGAAAATGAAACCCGAATGTTTTTTTCCATGATATTCATCGTGCTGATCGGTATTGTGTCGATATGGGCGCTTTACTGGAATCAGAAAAGGCATCTGGCAAGAATAGAAGAAATGGGAGAACAACTCCAGCGAGCTGAAAGACTTTCTGCCCTTGGGCAACTTGCCGCCGGAGTAGCTCATGAAATCCGTAACCCATTGAATGCTATCAGTATGGCCAGCCAGAGACTCCAGCGAGAGCATTCTCCTCAAGGTGAAGAAAAGAAAAAAGAATTTTACCACATAACAAAAATTATCCGTGATGAGATCAGACGTTTGAACGGAATCATCGAGGAGTTTGTCACCTTCTTCCGGAGCCGTCGACTGGAACTTCGCGACCACTCTATTGTAGATGTTTTGCAGAAGATAGTTGATCTTATGGAAGAGGAAGTCAAGGCCAGGGGTATTACGATAAAAACTGTCTGGAATGGCAACGATGCCCTGGTTCCCATGGATGTTGATAAACTTGAGCAGGCGCTCTACAATATCTTTAAAAATGGAATGGAATCGATTTCCGGTGATGGAACCATTACAGTTTCTGTTAAGCCGGATGAGACAGATAAGGTGAGTGTCGAGGTTTCGGATACGGGTTCTGGATTAACACCCGAAGAGGTGGATCGCATTTTCGACCCTGAGTATACAACGAAAGAGAAAGGACTAGGTTTAGGTCTCCCGCTGGCTCATGAGATTATACGGGGACATAGAGGGGAAATTCGTGTAAAGAGCAAGCCCGGTTCAGGAACTATTTTCGAAGTCTTGCTGCCGGTAAAAAGGACAGAATAATTGTAAGGATATTTTGACCATGAATAAATTACATATCCTTGTTGTTGAGGATGGCCAATCACAGAGAGAGATGCTTAAGCATTTTCTTGTCGGACAGGGGCATGTTGTTGCAGAAGCCGAAGATGGGGAAACTGCTGTCAATAAAGTTCTCGAAGGCTATTTTGACCTGTTGATCCTCGATTATAAAATGCCTAAAATGGATGGAATAGAGGCACTTAAGAAGATAAAGAATATTAACCCGGAAATCGACGTCGTGATGATGACTGCCTACGGGACGGTAGAGACAGCAGTAGATGCCATGAAGGCAGGTGCCATTGACTATATTACCAAGCCCATAGAACTGGATGAACTCAATATTCTTATTGATAGGATCTCAGAGCGGCAGACTCTTATCAGAGAAAATGAAATCCTCCGCGAGAAGCTATGGAAAAAGGGAGTTATCACTGACAAGATAATATACGGAAGCCCCAAAATGGAAAGGCTGATCAATATGGCCGGAAGGGTTGCTTCAAGCCGTGCCACTGTCCTGATACAGGGTGAAAGTGGCACCGGCAAAGAACTCTTTGCCAGATTGATTCATAATATAAGCCCCCGTTCGGAAAAGCCGATGATTGCAGTAAATTGCGGGGCATTGCCTGAAAACCTGCTCGAAAGCGAACTTTTCGGTTATGAAAAAGGTGCATTTACGGGGGCGACCTCAAGAAGGATAGGTCGATTTGAAGAAGCCGATGGGGGGACTATTTTTCTGGACGAGATTGGCGAGATGTCGCTTCCCGTCCAGGTCAAATTTCTCAGATTTCTCCAGGAACGTGAATTTCAACGTTTAGGGGGAAATGAGACACTTCGTTCAGATATTAGAATAATTAGTGCAACCAACCAGGACCTGGAAGCAAAGGTGAAGCAGGGTACTTTCAGAGAAGACCTGTTTTACAGAGTCAATGTGGTTGTAGTGTCCATTCCGCCGCTGCGAGAAAGAAAAGAGGACATTCCTTTATTGATTGAACATTTTCTGCGCCGCTTTGCCTCTGAAAATAGAAGGGAGATAGAAGATTTAAGCAGCGAGGCGAAAGACCTCCTTCTGAAGTATGATTATCCGGGCAATGTCAGGGAGCTGGAAAACATTATTGAAAGGGCGGTGGTTGTCTCGAGAAGTCCGGTGATATCCATTCAGGACTTACCCTTCAGGGAAGTGTCACCTTATTCCGGAGATGACCGGAAAACGCTGAAAGAATCGCTTGATATGCTGGAACGGAAGCGAATCCAGGAGGCTATGGAAGAAACTGACTACCACCAGACAAAAGCTGCTAAAATACTCGGCATCAGCGAGCGAATGTTGCGGTATAAACTCAACAAGTATGGTTTAAAGCAGAATTGACAGGGATTAGTGAAAAATCTTCGATAACAAATCCAATTACTGAACAGTTTTTCAACTTAAATGACCTTAACGTATCGGGTCCAGCTTTTGCTGTCCCAAGTGGGATCAAATAAAGAAGGATTTTCATCTTTTGAGGGTTTAAGGCCGCATTTAAGGGCGAAATAGCGATGGAATGCAAGGCATGGTGTAAGCTCTGGATGAAAAACTGTTACAAGAATATTAGAACTTTCCGCAGCCGCAATATAATCGTTTTGCTGGAGCAGCACGTCAACGCCAACACCTACTTGAGTAATTTTTGGAGCACGAATAAACGTCAGGGGTATCGGCTGTGGTGCCACACGGGGGACAAGAGCCTCAGAAGTAAAACTGTCCAGTTGACTTCCAAAAGCATTTCGCCGGATTTCAATATCGATAAGACCGAGACATGGTGCTTCGCCTACAATACTTTTAGCGAGTAGGATAGCTCCCGCGCACGTTCCCCAGAGCTTTAGCCCACGCTGAAATTCACGAATAATAATTTCCTTGATACCGAAAATATTCAGCAACCGAAAGAGACATGTGCTTTCACCACCGGGTATGATTAATCCGGCAAGGTGAGTAAAGTCCGTAGGTTCTTTTACACGTACACCGGTAAGCCCCAGACGTTCAAGGTGATCAAGGTGTTCAACAACATCACCCTGAAGATCAAGCACACCGATTGCCTTCAATGACATTTATTTCTCTCGATAAGTGCAAATGGGGATAGTACCGCTAACAAAACAGGTGCTGTCCCGATTCATGTAAGAAGTTTGAAGAGTGAAGTGAACTAAAGTGCCTAAAGTTAAGTGTCTTAATCAGTTAACTTTAGCTCACTTTAGGCACTTAATCTTCTACCAGCCACGTGTCGCCAGGATCTGCGATTCCGGGATGTCAGAAATTTCAAGTCCCGGCATGGCATTACCAAGTTCCATCGAGGCTTCCAGAATTTTTGCCGGATCGTTATAGTATGCAGTTGCCTTAACTATTGCCGTTGCACGTTTAGAAGGGTTTTCCGATTTGAATATCCCGGATCCCACAAAGATGCCGTCGCAGCCAAGTTGCATCATTAAGGCTGCATCCGCGGGTGTTGCTATACCGCCCGCTGCAAAGTTAACAACGGGCAATCTGCCGAGTTCTCGAACTTGGAGCGCAATCTCATACGGGCAACCATTGTCCTTGGCAAAACCGACAACCTCCTCCACAGGCATGTTGACGAGCTGTCTGATTTCACGGTTTATTGTTCGAATATGGCGAACTGCTTCAACCACATTCCCAGTCCCCGCTTCGCCCTTGGTGCGGATCATTGCTGCTCCCTCAGCTATGCGGCGCAGTGCCTCACCCAGATTGCGGGCCCCGCAAACAAAAGGGATTCTAAATTTAGTCTTGTCAATATGACATTCTTCATCGGCGGGGGTCAAGACCTCGCTCTCATCAATATAGTCAATTTTTAGACTTTCCAGAACCTGGGCCTCCACAAAGTGACCGATACGTACCTTGGCCATAACAGGTATCGATACTGTCTCTTTGATCGATGCAATAAGTGCGGGATCGGACATACGGGCAACACCACCATCTTTGCGGATGTCTGCGGGAACACGTTCCAGGGCCATAACTGCCACAGCTCCGGCCTCCTCGGCGATCTTTGCATGCTCCGCAGTGACAACATCCATAATGACGCCGCCCTTTAACATCTGAGCCAGTTGAACATTCAATTCATATTTCTTTTTGTCCACTTCATATGCCTCCCTGAAGTTTATTTTCTATCTAAAAACTAATATTTCATGTTAATTAAAATTGATAATCCCGTCAAGAACAATATTGCCATTCAAATTTATAACAAGACATATAATCAGGAAGAGGGATGAAGAAAAAATCCGGAGGAATGTTAATTGTTTGATAAAAATGGTAGTTGATAGAGCAGATATGATCACAGCGGCTGGCAAAATGGCGGTTGACAGTCTGGTTTTCCCTCTGGTATAAAAGTGCATCCACAAGCTCGCCATAACAGTTTTTTACCCGGAACCCGGATTTTGCAGCAGGTGACTGCTGTGAATTTTGGCTTAAAATAGCAGCAGTAAATTAAGGAGGCAAGAAACCATGACAAATTTCTCTCAGAAACATATAAAAGTAACCAACCTGTACCTCCTTGGTAAGGAAAACCATAACCTCAGGCCTCGTTTAAAGTTAAGTGCAAAAAGGAAAAAGCCTGTGCTCGTCATTCCGACGCTGGCTACGGAATTTACCCTGGAGGGAAACAGACCTGTTTTTGAAAATATTGTCAGGCAATTGAGAAATGCTTCATACCTTTCGAATATCATCTTCGGCCTTGATGCTGCAACTGACGATGAAGCGCTACTCCTTGCGGAGATCCTTAAAAAAGGCGGCCTTAAAAACTGCCTGATCCAGCACAACCAGGGCCGCGGATTTGCCGCAATCTATGATCGGTTCAGGGATGCTGGCCTCGGGCTGGGTGAACCGGGCAAGGGAAAAAACATATTCATGTCCTTTGGCGTTGCGCAGGCATTAAAGGCCGGGAGTGTTGGTGTAATAGATGCTGACATAAAAACCTTTCGCTGCCACCAGCTTGACCGCCTTTTTTATCCGGTTCTCGTTCTTGATTATCAGTTTTCCAAGGCCTTCTATTCCAGGATAGCAGACGAGAAGATGTACGGACGTGTGAAACGGCTTCTCCTGGATCCTCTTCTTCTGGCCTTTAGACGAAAGTTTTCAGAGTCTGAAGATATGAAGCTATTGCGGATCATCGATTTCCTTCTGGCCTTCAATTACCAGCTTTCGGGAGAGGTAGTATTCGATGTAAGTTTACTCAGACGTATGCATTTTGCAACCAACTGGGGCGTGGAAATTTTTACACTTATAGAGGTTTATCGTAAAGCAACCAATATTGCTCAGGTACAGATCTCCATGAGTTCCTTTGACCATAAGCATCAGGAGGTTTCTGAGGATGATAAGGAGAAGGGCCTCTTTAAGATGGCCATCGACATTGTTACTATTCTACTCACAACTCTGGTCATTGAGGAGGGACTTGAAATCTCAGACCACTTTGCCCAGGATCTTGCAATTACGTATTTAGACGTGGCTGATGAAATGATCAAGAAGTATGCAGATAATTCATCCTTTGCAGAGCTTACTTATGACCGGAATGCCGAGGAAGCGATAGTACGAGGGGTCTTCAGGGATGCCATCCTCTGTGCCGGTGATATTCTTACCTCTTCGCACCGCCTTACGGAACGTTTTTTGCGCTTCCTTTCAGGCGATGAAAGATTCAAGGAGTATCTCAATGCGGGACTGGGTAGAGATATCCTGACGGTAGAGGGAGAAATACATAACCAGCCCTTTGAGATACCGAAAACTGTTACATGGGAACGCGTTATCATGAAGATGCCCATGATCCTGCATGATATCGAAGGAGCGATTAAAGAAGAAAACGCAATTTACAAGAAATCTTAATTCTTAAACAACTAACAGGACCCTTAAATCCATTACGTTGGTCATGGTTGGTCCTGTCATCAGTAAATCTTCGAGAACTTTGAAGAAATTGTACGAGTCGTTTTTTTTAAGAAACTCTGAAGCGTTATATCCTTTAGCCATGCCTCTTTGAACGGTTGTACCGTCGGCAATGGCGCCTGCCGCATCTGTTGGTCCGTCAGTGCCGTCTGTTCCTCCACTTAAGACAACAGTTCCATCAAGCCCCTCTATCTCAATGGCAGCGGCCAGAACAAATTCCATATTACGTCCTCCAAGACCATTCCCATGAATGGTGACGGTGGTTTCACCTCCTGATATGATACAGGCAGGCCTTGGAACAGGATTCCCTGATTTTAAAATTTCCTTGATGATGGCTGCGTGAACCTTTGCGACATCACGGGTTTCTCCCTCGATAAAGGAGGACAGGATGAGCGTGTTGTAACCCGAGGCAACCGCTTTATCCCTTGCAGCGTCAATTGAGAGGCTTAAACTTCCTATAATAAGGACATCGGTCTTGTCAAAAATGGTATCTTTTAGTTTAGGTGTCTCAGGCTCTATGCCCCGGGCACCCCTTTTCAGGTATTCGATAACATGAGGCGGAATCTCGTCCGTAATATTATATTTTTCCAGTATTTTCGTACAATCGGCGAATGTGCTTCTGTCGGGAACCGTTGGTCCGGAGGCGATTACATCAAGATTGTCACCGATTACATCTGACAGTATCAGTGTGATGAGAGTTCCCGGGAAGGCCGCCCGGGCGAGCTTTCCCCCTTTAATTCCTGAAATGTGCTTGCGTATCGTGTTGATCTCATGGATCGTTGCTCCACAGGCAAGGAGGATCTGAGTTGTTTTTTGTTTATCTGTTAGCGAAATACCGGAAACCGGAAGCGGCATGAGGGCGGAGCCACCGCCTGAGATCAGGCAGATTATCAGGTCTCTCTCGTCAGACTGTTCGAGCAGATTGATGATGTGCCGTGAAGCGGCAAGTCCGGCCTCGTCGGGGACGGGATGTCCAGCTTCAGTGACGACGAACCGTTTTAAGGGGAGGCCGTGTCCGTATTTTGTCGATATGAAACCATCGCTTATTCGCGGCCCCAAAATATCTTCGATGGCAGCGGCCATAGGGGCTGCCGCCTTGCCGGCACCAACCACGATGATCCTGTCGAATTGTCCCAAATCGTAGTATTGTTCTCCGACCTGCAGTCGGTCATCGGCTAAAAGGCACACAGCGCGGGAAACTGCTTCTTTCGGATCGGCGGCTTTTAACCCTGCATCAAAAATCTTTCGGATGTCCTTTCGCGGATTATGTTTCATTGCTATTCACCGATAATTTTAATGAGTACTCGTTTTTGTCTGTGGCTATCGCAGTTACTAACCATATTTCGTTTCACATATTTTCATGAAAATTGATTATAGCCATTAGTGTAAATAGTTTCAATTCTAAAAACCGGGAAAATTTATAAAAGGAATTTGGAAAAGAAGAAATGATTAGCTATAATACAAAATCGATCACGATGGGGAGGTGCTTATGAAAAGTTACCGAAAGGAACTCTGGTTTAACGTACCCTCAAGGAGGGCTTTTGTTAATATCACTCCACAAGTAAATGAGTGCCTGCGGGAAAGCGGAGTCATAGAAGGCCTTCTGCTCTGTAATGCCATGCACATAACGGCATCGGTCTTCATCAATGATGATGAGTCAGGCCTTCATCGGGACTACGAGGGATGGCTCGAAGAACTCGCCCCGCATGAGCCGATCTCCCGTTATTTTCATAATCGAACCGGTGAGGATAACGGAGACGCCCACCTGAAAAGGCAAATTATGGGCAGAGAAGTCGTTGTTGCCATAACCGACGGCAGGCTTGATTTCGGTCCTTGGGAACAGATCTTCTACGGTGAATTCGACGGCCGGAGAAAGAAAAGGGTCCTGGTGAAAATAATCGGAGAATGAAAGTAGACAGACTCGTAAAAAGTCATAAACTGCACCATTTGTCATGCTGAACTTGTTTCAGCATCTAATTATTTCAGTAAGTTAGAGACCCTGAAATAAATTCAGGGTGACAAAAACTGACTTTTTACGAGTTCATCAAAGTATGATATGTAAAACATTGTTCGATGAAGCTTGACAGTCTCGTAAAAAGTCACAAACCTCCCTCTCCCTTGATGGGAGAGGGCTGGGGTGAGGGTGAAAGCAACGACATTTCAAGCGGTTATATCCCCCTCCCCTTTGTCCCCTCCCATCGGGGGAGGGAAAATTCAACTTTTTACGAATACATCAAGCTTTAAATCCGGTGATTGCGCTAATAGTTTATGGGATGATGAGAACACTGTATGAACTTTTTGTTTTCAAGAAAGCCTGGAGGTTTTTCAAATGACTCAAAACCCGACCTATGAGGAACTGGAACAAAGGATTATGGAATTGGAAAAAGAAGTCGCTGAGCACAAAAAAACCGAGGATGTGCTGCGGGATAGCGAGATTAAGTGGCATTCCTTGGTGAAAAACTCTCCTGACTTCATAATAATTGTGGATAGCAAGGGCACAATACAGTTTATTAATCGCGTTCTACCGGGTTTTGTAATGGAAGAAATGATTGGGAGAGCCTTCTATGACTTTCAATCACCTGATTCCCATAAGAGACATAAGAAACTCCTTAAACAAGTCTTTCAGACAGGAAAGATGGAAACACTCGAAATAACTGGCAACGGTTCGGATGATGGAGTTGCATGGTATGAAACTCGGATTATTCCCATTAAGAAAGAAAAACAGGTTGTTTACGCCATTTTGATTGCAAAAGACATTACAGCCCGCAAGCAGGCGGAGGAAACGCTGCAAGCGTCCGAATCAAGATACCGCAGTGTCTTTGAGAATACTGGTACAGCCACAGTGATTATTGAAGAGGATATGACAATTTGTATGGCCAATGCAGGATACGAAAAACTTAGCGGATATTCAAAAGAAGAAATAGAAGACAAGATGAAATGGACAGAATTTGTTATAGAAGGTGATTTGGAGAAAATGAAAGAGTATCATCGTCTGAGAAGACTTGATCCGAATGCTGTTCCGAAGAACTATGAGTCCATGTTCATTGACAAATGCGGTCAAGTGAAAGATATTTTTCTTACCATAGCCTCGATTTCCGGATCAAAGAAGAGTGTGGCATCGCTTTTAGATATCACCGAGGACAAGCGTGTGGATAAAGCGCTACAAGAAAGTGAGGAAAAGTACCGTCTGCTGGCTGATAACGTATCAGATATCATCTGGACCACGGACATGAACCTTCGGTACACCTACGTAAGCCCTTCTGTTACACACCTGCGAGGCTACAGTGTTGAAGAAATTATGGGACAGACTGTAGAAATGATCTTAACCCCGGCCTCTTTAGGTATCGCTAATAAGATCCTTGCGGAAGAGCTGGCTATAGAAAGCAAGGCACAAAAGGACCTGTCACGGTCGCGGATGCTGGCGCTTGAGCATACTTGTAAGAACGGCTCCACGGTCTGGACCGAGGTCAAAATGACATTCCTTCGAGATCCAGAAGATCGGCCTGTGGGGATTCTGGGAGTCACGCGTGACATCTCGGAGCGAAAACATTTAGAGGACGCACTTAGGGAATCAGAACGGCGACTTACCGATATCATCAACTTCCTGCCTGACGCTACATTTGCTGTTAATCACAAAGGCAAGGTAATTGCCTGGAACCGGGCAATTGAAGAAATGACAGGTGTCAAGGCTGAAGATATGCTGGATAAAGGAGACTATGAATATGCCCTGCCATTTTATGGTGTCAGAAGACCAATGTTAATTGACCTTATTCTATTCCCTGACGAAACAACAGAAAAAAAATATTTCTTTGCTCATAAAGAGAAAGATGTCCTGATTGCCGAGGGAGCAGTTCCTTCCATTAAGGGGCAAAAAAAGTATCTATGGGGTAAGGCAAGCCCGATATATGATCACAGCGGAAATGTAGTCGGTGCTATCGAATCCGTCCGGGACGTCACCGAGCGCAAGAAAGCTGAATACGCATTACGGGAGTCGGAAGAACAACTCAGGTTTCTCTCTTCCCAGCTCTTAACGGCCCAGGAAGATGAAAGAAAACGCATCGCGCAAGACCTCCACGATAGTATTGGACAGATCTTGACCACCGTCAAATTCGGTCTGGAGAGTGCCGTAAATCTAATGAGCCAAGATACGACGTTGCATGACGTTAAAGCGTTAGAGCCACTTATTCCTATTACGCAAAACGGTATCGAAGAAGTCCGAAGAATCTGTACGGATTTGTGGCCATCTATTCTGGATGATCTGGGTATCCTGGCCGCCATCTCCTCGTTTTGCCGTGAATTTCAGAAAATCTGTTCGGACATTCACATTGAAAAAGAAATTGACATCCAGGAACACGACGTCCCCGACGATTTAAAGATAGTAATATACAGAATTTTGCAGGAATCTGTGAACAATATTGCCAAACACAGCAATGCAGACCGCGTTCGCTGTTCCCTGAGGAAAACAGAAGGAATAATAGAATTGACCATCGAAGATAACGGAAAGGGATTTAACATGAAGGACATCCTTTATGAAAATGGTTCCAGAAGAGGATTGGGCCTTGCCAGCATGAAAGAGCGAACGGGACTTTCAGGCGGGTCTTTTGATATCGAGTCCTCAAGACAAGTCGGAACCACCGTTCGGGCGTCGTGGCGTGTCGAGGAATGACTGCTACTTCGCGACCAACCCTTTCTCTATTGCAAAGGCTGTCAAAGACGCGACGGAATGAATGTCCAGTTTTTTCATGAGATTGGTTCGATGTGTATCCACAGTTTTCACGCTGATACAGAGATAGTCGGCAATCTCTCTGTTCCTATACCCCTCAGCAATCAGCTTCAGGATCTCTCGCTCGCGTTGAGTGATGGTATCCCATGCCGATTGGGATTTTAACGTCGTTCTCCCTTCCAAGTAACCATTTATCACCTTTTCGGAAACTTCAGGGCTAAGATACCGGGTTCCCCTGAGAACAGTTTTTATTGCCGTCATTAATTCGGTATGCGTGGCATCTTTCAAGACATACCCGTCAGCGCCAGCCTGAAGAGTCGCAAGGATGTACTCCTCGTCTTTATGAACTGTCAGCGCCAGGATTTTTGTATCAGGAACCCTTTTTTTGATCTCTCTGATTGCATCCATACCAGTCATTCTTGGCATGGAAAGATCCATTAATATGAGGTCGGGTTCCATATTTTCTGCGCATTGGATGGCAGCACGGCCATTTTCTGCTTCCCCTATGACTTCAAGATCCGGAGCCGAAGATAGTAGTGCCCGCAATCCCTCTCGGAGTATCGTATGATCTTCAGCTATGACAACCCTTTTTTTTCTCATGAAAAGGCCTCCCATGGTGGGTTCAAAGGATGATAGGATAATAATATCATTTAACAACGCCCTTGTCCAAAATAAATGAGCGGCCCTGTTGAATCGGTCTGTGAATGTTGATCGAAATGGAATTCACCTCTATCGCATTCCATAACAAATCCATCTCAAAATACTGTATTTCTCATCAGAAAATAAGGTGTTCACCCTATTTATTTATTTGTCTTAATAATTTAAAGAACAATCAGCTTATGTGTTTTTATCTTATGGGCAGTATTAATTTTATCAAAAGATAGAAAAACGCACCATAAAAAGGAGGTTACTATGATTATCAAAAAGCAATACCTTAAAAGCAGACCTGTATGCAAGGTCACTTTTGGATTGGATGGGGAAGTGGCTAAATCTGCCGTTACAGCCCACATTGTTGGTGAATTTAACGATTGGGATATCAAAGCTACTCCTATGAAAAAACTGAAAAACGGCGCATTTACTGTAACCGTTGATCTTGAACAGGGGAGAGAACATCAGTTTCGTTATCTGATTGATGGGGCAAAATGGGAAAATGCTTTGAATGCTGACAGATATGCGCCAATTCCTTATGGGGATTGTGAAAATTCGGTAGTTGTTCTTTAAATATATAAATGAAGTCCATTATGAAAAAGGGAGATTATATAACAGTAGAAAATTGCGTGAGAATTGTCAATCAAAATCCGCAAAAGTCAGAAGCTATGGAGGCTACAATCATAAATGCCATTTCAATATTTTTCAAAGTCAATCCGGGAAAACAGTTAGATGCCGAGAAATCTGCCATTTATGGTGCTTTTATGAAATATTTCAATATATTTTAAGGCATGCGGGGGGTCTCGCACCTTGGAATAAGAAATTTACTGAAACTTTTCAACTGTTATTTCATAAATTAAACAAAGGTACTTATGGATTTACAACGACTTGAATTCTTTAAGAAGCTCATTACAGATGAGTTGGCGGAATACATCAACGACCCAAAATTTAAGGAAAAATTATCTGAGCCTGTAGATCAGCCTGTTGATATTATTGACCAGGCAACCGTTGAAATTGAAAGGAGACGGTGCTTCACTTTCAAGGTAAGATATGATATCATTATCGAAGAATTGAAAAATGCCCTAACCCGCGTCGAGAATGGAACCTATGGGGTCTGCTTAGATTGCGAGGAGGAGATCCCGGAAAAACGCCTCATGGCAAGGCCTACTACAAGATTCTGTATTGCTTGTCAGGAAACAAGAGAAAAACGCCAAAGACTAAAAGAATTAGGGGGTCGAATTGCCACAGAGTTTTTTTAAATTTTCCGGTCAAGCCGCACTGACTACATCGATTTTGACCTGTTGATAAACGCCATAATTTTTTACCGTTGCGGCGAGGGCAAATTTTCATAGCTGATTCTTATATCATTTCAGCTAATTATCAAATAACTAAGTACAATTTTGATTGAGGATTACTAAAATGAAAATGCAAAAAGTGCGAGAAATTGCAAAAGAATGGGGAGTTGATACACGTGTAGGTCGTTCCAAACGGGATATCATCAGAGATATTCAAACAATGGAAGGATATATCCCGTGTTACGAGACAAAAGACGTATGTGAAGAACACAATTGTTTGTGGAGAAACGGCTGCATAAAGAATAAATGATAGACGTGATGTCCTGAAGGCAGTACGGTTTTCAAGAAATTTTCAATGAACGTGTTGGCAACTATCTCGACGCATAAAACGATTTTCGACTGTATAATCCCTCACAGCATCTCTCTTGATTGCACAAATTTTCTTGAAAAATCATAATGCTGAGACATTGGCAAAAGGTCTCACTTTTACGGTCATTTGGTGAAATATTCCTTCGAGCGGGCATTAAAACACTTTTTGTGAAGCTCCCCGCCCACAGGGCGGGGCTTCCCGGTAAGGAACATGTTTGTTTTATATTGCTCCCGGTCAATAAATCCTGGGGAACCGGTGTCTGGTTCTGACTGAAAGAAATAACAAACCCTTGTAAATTCAACAATTAATTGCTAAATTAATAGTATATAATAAATGGGAAGAGATACAATGCCCGTACTAACCATATATTTTCAGCTACATCAGCCTTTCAGGCTGCATCCGGAGAGAGACAAATTTTTCTGGGAGGAAATGGACGGAAAAACCTTTCTGAAGGTTGCAGAAAAGTGCTATTTGCCTGCCATCAGTATGATGGAGGAACTCATATCCGAAAATCCCGGGTTCAAGATTACGCTTGGTCTGTCCGGGACATTTTTGGAGCAGGCCGAGCTTTACAAGCCGGAAGTCGTAAAGGCGTTACAGAAACTGCTGAATGCCGGTAATGAAGGAAACCAGATCGAATTTCTGGATGAAACATATTATCATTCCCTTGTCAGCCTCTTTGCAGATCCGAAAATGCAGGAATTCCAGGATCAGGTTTCTCTTCACAGGGATAAGATGAGAGCCCTGTTTGGAGTCGTACCCGCATCTTTCAGGAATACGGATCTTATATACAATAACGCTATTGCCGAAACCGTTGCCGATATGGGTTATCAGTCCATGCTCTGCGAGATGAGAGAGGACATGTTTGCCCACGAAGATAATCCCATCCCATCCGAAACCGTCTTCCGTGCCAAGGGAAACACCCTTATCGTCATTCCGAGGAACAGCGATCTCAGTAACGACATTGCCTGTCGTTTTTCCCGTAACCCCGTTTCACCCGAACAGTATGCGGCAAATATAGCCAAGATTGAGGGTGACAGCGTTATGCTCGGTTTCTATTTCGAGCACATGGGGGATCGCATCGGGAGGAATAAGGGAATCTTTGAATTCTGGAGGGGTCTGCCCGAAGCGCTGGCCAGACATCCCGGGATCATCCTGGCCAATCCGTCTGAGGTGGTAGAGCGTTTCAGGGATGTTGATTGCCCTATTCTGGATATTCACGGCAAGGAAATTTCTGACCGAACCAATATCAGCAGGGATACATTCGGATGGCTTGATACGCTCACCCAGTACGAATTATTTAAAGATATTGAGAATCTTGAAGGTGACGTTAAAAGAGCGGGGGGAGAACTATTAAAGAAGTGGCGGCACATGACAACCTCCGATCATGTATATTTTCTCCATGAACGGATGGGTGAAGACCGTAAGGTTCATTTCTATTTAAATCCCTATGAGGGTTCCGTAACACAGGCTGCCCGTATAATAACGCGCAAAATAGACTATCTTGAAACGGACGTTAAGAGATTTGAAATCCTGAAGAAGGGTGAAAGAACGGCAGTGCTTATCATAGCCCCGGAAACAGGGCGGTTACCGGAAGACATGGGGCTTTTAGCAAAATTCATATCGGGCAAGAGTGGTGGGCTGGGTGAAGTAATAACCGCATTATGTGAAGGGCTTACGGAGCGTGGTATCGATTGTCACCTGGCAACGATGAACTTGAAGAAAAGATTCCAAAAGGAAAGCCATCTTGACGAAAAACAGTGGCGGGAAATCAGGTATGCAGTCGATCCCGATAAGGTACATCTCGTCACCTCCTCAGTCTTTGCTGATTTACCCAGTGCATACTCTGGAAACCCGGGATTGAATGCTGCGGAATTCCAGAAAGAAATTGTGAATCACATTATAAAAACGGTCAAGGCGAAAAGCCATGGAAAACTTGTTTTACACAGCCACGACTGGATGGCGGGTGGCGTTATTTCGGCCTATTCAAGATCAAGGGGCTTTCCGCTACTGCACACGGTTCATAATGTTTTTACTGGCCACGTACCTCTTGATATGCTTCTTGGCATAAATTTGAATGAGCTGTTGGGACACCTTTACTTCTCCGATGAAAGTGGAATGAGATCCATCGACTGTCAGGCCACTGCGATCAAGAATGCTACGTTAATTAATTTTGTCGGGCAGAGATTTCTTGAAGAAGTTGTCAACGATTATTTTTCAGACAGGCATATTATTCCGCCAAGTGTGAGACAGGAGGTGAAGGCAAAGTATTACCATGGTGCTGCGCTGTCTATCATCAACGCCCCATCTCCCGGCATGTATCCTGAGAGGTGTAATCATCTCGTCAAGAAATACGGACCCAATGATGATATCATTGCCGCGAAAAAGAAAAACCTTGTGGAATTCCAGAAGAGAACGGGTCTCGACGTTAATCCCGATGCAATCCTTTTATACTGGCCCTCAAGGCTTGATCCGGCACAGAAAGGTGTCGAACTGCTCGAAGACATTGCCCTGAAATTCGTCATAGCGCATGGTGATGTGCAGATGGCTATCGTGGCTGACGGTGTAGGAGGATTCGAACGTACCCATGAGGATATCTTCGGGAGAATCGCCTGGGCTTCCAAGGGGAAAATAGCATATCATCGCTTCAGTGAAGAACTTTCCATGCTTGGTTACGCGGCGGCATCCGATGTTTTCGGGGCTTCTCTTTATGAACCGTGCGGTCAGATTGACCAGATTGGAAACCTTTTCGGAGCAACGGCTACCAATCGTGACACTGGGGGCTATCATGATAAAATAAGGGACCTGAAACTTAAAATTGATGGTTCTCCTCAGGATGTGGGGAACGGTTTCCTGTTCCGGGATTATAATCCAAACGGGCTATGGTATGGACTCAAGAAAAGCGTCCGATTCCACAGAAAACCTGAAAAGATAAGGGAGAAGCAAATGAAGCGGATCATGAAGGAGACGAGGGAAAAACACGATCTTCAGAATATGGTTGCCAAATATATAAGAGTATACGAAAGGCTCAACAGTGGAAAACCGCTTGCTTAATTCTGTTACTGTCTCAAAGAAAAATTCCTTCTCAAACCTAACCCCAGTGGACCAACCCAAGTTCATGATAACGAAGTAGATCAGGGTGACTTGGCATGGCTCGGATACCGTATACGAACTTTCCTGACTTTGTGGCCTTATGTTTTCCGGAATAAATTACAACCCCTTCTTCCTCGAGGGTTTTGTCTTTGTCCATGATTATGACAGATTGGTTTTTTAAGCGCTCTTTCCCTTCATCGGGTTCCGCGACAACAAGTTCCATCTGGATTTCATTTTCAGCAAGTTTTCCTAGCTCTACCCCGACCTGTAATTTAAATTCATCTCCTATATTGAGAGAATCACCCCGGAACCCCTTCGTTTTAAACCACTTTATATGTACGGTTGAAAATCTGGAAGCAATCTTCAGTTTCCAATCTGCCAGTGCCCGTGCCCTTTCATAATTATTAGACGAGAGGATAGCGGCTCTTCTTGACGCAGGCAGATACATCTTTTCATAGTATTCTCGAAGCATCCTGTGTGTATTAAACCGCGGCACAAGGGTACTTATGGATTCTTTCATAATATAGACCCACTTTTCAGGTATTCCTTCACTTGATCGATTATAATATGAGGGGATCACGGAATTTTCCAGAGTGTCATAGAGGTTCTGGCTGTCAACGAGGTTCTGGGTTTCCAGGTTCGCATATTCCCTGCCTTCGCCGATCGACCACCCGTTGGTGCCGGTAAATCCTTCGTCCCACCATCCATCCAGGATGCTGAAGTTTAATCCGCCATTAACAACGACTTTCATCCCGCTTGTACCGCTGGCTTCCTGAGGACGTATCGGATTATTGAGCCACACATCGACACCTTGAACGAGGTGTCGGGCAATTTCCATGTCATAGTTTTCTACAAAGAAAATCTTGTCCATAAAACTTTCGTCCAAGGTATATGAATAGATATTTTTAATGATCTTTTTGCCTTCCTCATCGTTGGGGTGGGCCTTTCCTCCAAATATGATCTGAACAGGCCGGTCCGGATCGTCCAGGATTTGTGATAGTCTTTCCGGATCTGAAAACATGAGATGTCCCCTCTTATACGTTGCAAAACGCCTTCCGAAACCAATTATCATGGCATTTGGACTCAGGCTTTCTATCTTTTTCTCGATTAACTTGGGCGTCAGTCCCTGCCTTTCCATGTCTCGAGCCATTCTGCTCTTCAGAAAATCGATCATGTTGGCTTTAATATCCATATGTTTTTGCCATAGTAGCGCGTCCGGTATTTCACTGACCTTATCCCAGTTACTTATATCGAAATTCTCTGCATACCAGTCAATTCCGATATAGGTTTCATACAGTGCTCTTAACTCAGGGGCAATCCATGACTGGATATGAACCCCATTCGTTATATGGGTTATCGGAATTTCATCTTCACCAAATCCCGACCATACCTTTCTCCAGTGTTTTCTTGAAATTTCGCCATGGAGTTTACTGACTGCGTTTGATACGCAACAGAGCTTGAGAGCCAGAACAGACATAAAGAAGGGTTTGTCCTCTCCTGGTTCATAATGTCCGAGTTCCCAGAGTGTGTTCCATGATATGCCGAGATCTTTGATATAATCTGAAAAATAATGCTTCATCAGGGATTGTTCAAACCTTTCGTTTGCAGCCTCCACGGGACTGTGTGTGGTAAAAACAGAACCGGTTTTAACGACTACCCGGGCCTCGTTGAAGCTCAAACCTTCCTTTTGTATCAACTGTCTTATGCGTTCAAGTAGCAGAAACGCACTATGTCCTTCGTTGAGATGAAAAATTGAGGGTTTTATGTCGAGGGCTTCTAAGAGGCGCACACCGCCTATGCCGAGCATGATTTCTTGCTCTATTCGAAGACGCTGGTCGGCACCGTATAGACGTGACGTTATCTCCATATCCTGATTGTTGTTTTCAGGTACGGCCGTATCAAGTAGATACAGCTTAACCCGCCCCACATCTATTTCCCATGCTTGGGCATAGAGTTTTCTGCCGGGCAGGGTGACGCTAATCCTCAACGGTTCCCCCTTTTCCCGGTCTAACACACGAACAGGCATGCGGGAGAAGTCATTCTCCGGGTAGTGTTCTGCTTGATTCCCTTCCTTATCGATTGTCTGGGAAAAATAACCGTTTTTGTACAGCAGCCCAACACCAATGAGGGGAACATTAAGATCGCTTGCCGATTTCAGATGGTCACCTGACAGGATGCCCAGTCCCCCTGAATAAATAGGCAGGCTTTCATGAAACCCGTATTCCGTTGAAAAATAGGCAATGGGGGTTTCTTTTGTCAAAGACGGATCCACTTCTGCTGCGGGATATTTGTCTTTTAAGGAATCTTCAAAAGACTCCAACACTCGGTTATAAAGCCTCAGGTAAGATTCGTTGACTGCAAGTTCTTCTAAACGTTCATAACTGACTCTTTCCAGAAGCTCTAATGGATTATTTGAAACCTCTGCCCATAATTTCGGATTAAGCTTGGCAAACAGTTCCTGAGCTTCCGGATTCCACGTCCACCAGAGATTATACGCGATGTCCCTCAACCGATTGATACTTTCGGGCATTTCTGCAATGACACTGAAGCTCTTAAATCTTGGCTGGATGGAATCCGTACCGGTATGAACGAGTTCACGGGTGTAAGCACTGGTGTCCATTGAATATCTGCGATGCGAGGCCATCTTTGCCGCTGTAGAATATGCCTTTAAATAAAAGGGATAGAATTCATTCCAGTCGGCTCTTTCCGCAATCTTCCTTGCCTGTCTCTTCTGATCATTAATCTCCTCTTTGGACCATTTGAGATGTTGTAAAATATTTTTTGTCAGGCAATCGACGATCTCTTCATAGGATTTGTTGTAATACTCTAAAATAATAACACCTTTGTTGGAATAGTCTGGTAAGTTCTTAACCCAGAGCCCAAATCCCGCGAGATCCGTCGTTATAGTCGGAACACTGTACGCTATACTCTCAAGAGGCGTATATCCCCACGGTTCGTAGTATGACGGGAAAACGCCGAGGTCGCATCCGCTCAATACATCGTAATAGGGCATGTTCAGCAAGCCATCATACCCATCCAGATAAACAGGCATAAATATGATGTTTACGTTGTCTTCCGCAGCATTTAAGAGATTAAGACTATTACATTTATTCCAGATAGGGTCGTGCTGGGGATATTGCAATTGATGGGTGCATATCCTGCTAAAGCCTCCTCGCTGAATTTCCTTTCCCTTTAATATCTGCTGCGTTTCGTTGGAAATACCAAAATGTCCGCCTACGACACTGAAAAGCGCGACGATCTGTTCCTTGCAGGTTTCTTCTTTTAAGATATGATTTATACTGTTGAGAGACTCCAGAAACAGGTCTATGCCTTTGTTGCGGAATTCATATCTACCCGATATAATCAATACCTGTGTCGTTTCCGAATCCAGATCCTTTTGTAGAAATTTGGATGCAAAGTTTAATAATGCCTCACGGTGTTTACCGATTCCCTCCGGTTGTTTGGTAATATCCGGGATATCGTCTATATTGATACCGTTCGGTAAAATGACCTGCGGAGCCCGCTGGAGAAAATGGGAAGCTTCCCTTGCTGTGATTTCACTAACTGTCGTGAAGCAATCACACTCTCTGGCTGAAACGGTTTCCAGTGAATGTTTGGCGGTAACATTCATTTTTGTTGCCATTTCATTAGGTGATATATCTTCTAAGTTCGTGTAAATATCAGTTCCGTGTCCGGCAAGGGCTCTTCCCAGCATAGTGGCATGGGAAGTAAATACCGTAGCTATTTCCGGGACATGTTTTTTTATATAAAGCATGCCCGCCGTACTCATCCACTCATGGAACTGGGCAACTGCCACTTCATTTTCATTTACAATTTTTTCATAAAGAACTTCAATCACTTCTCCGCAGGCAGTGCTGAACAGGACAGGTTCAATATAATCCCATTCGCCTGACATGGAATTTACTCCAAAATCCTGCCACAACTGAAAAAGGAGCTCGTCCTGTCTGTATTTATTGTTTTGATTTACCAAGATAACCCGTGGGTTGCTGCCCGTAAAATGACAGCGCCCGAACCGACATGTCAGATTCCTGTCGTGTAGTTCGCCTTTAATAGCTTCCCAGATATCTTCACTGGTTTCCTCAAATTCAGGATTGTTTCCAAAATCTGGACCGATCAAAAAGTAATTGTCTCCGAAATGCTTGACGGCATTGTTGATCTTTGTCTTCAGTACCGTATATATTCCGCCAACTTTATTACATACTTCCCAGCTGACTTCGAATAAATATTTTGCATCATTTACATGATTCATATGTTGACTCCAGAATTATGACGACTTGGTTATTAAATTTCACTGATATTGCATGAATCCTTTTTATCATTGAGAGGAAGCATTTTCCAATTATTATGGTTTCTTCAGCCTCCGGGTGAAATCCGCCAGAATATTCATGTAGTTAATATATGATTCGTACGGATCGTTGTAAGGATTAAAGTATGTTTTAATACTGACAAGTTCGTAAAGAGTCTTTTCGGGGCGAATTTAAGCATTTTGGGAAAAAGATGCTGATAGTGACCGGCGTTAAGGAAATCTAACTGTTTGAGTGCGTTAGCACGAGTTTTAGATTTTTAGCCGGGCAATAACAGCATCCCCAAAATGGTTCTGAGCGAAGAAAACTGACTTTTTACGAACGCATCAATACTACCAGTATTAAACTTTTTTGTAAACATATAATAAAAATGGTCTGCTATTTGAAGTCTCCGCCATGCGTTAAGCAGTTCGGGCTATTTTGTCCTTTTTGCTCCGAGTGTATTTCCTTTATTGCATTGTAATCCGTCAATGATTTTGAGTGTGATACGGCATTATGGACAACCGATACCTTCCGTTCGGATATTCCATAATCCCGAACTATTTTTTTCCTGGTATGATGGCTCACGGCAATAATATGATCTGCTGCCTGCATACCACGTCGCTCGATGTTATAAATGTGCTGATTTCCATGAATGCCACTTCTGTCGGATTCAAGTGAATGTACGTGCAAGATAAGGGGTTTTTCCGTGGCAAGCCGTGTCTGGATTCCTGCGAGAATGGTTATTCAATCGTGGGCGTGGATGATATCATACGGCTGGTGCTGGACAGCTATGGTGCGGGCAACCTGACTGTACCGGTAGACCTCAGAAAAAATATCCGGGCCATAGTAGCCTGAAAACTCTAATAAGGGTGATCCGAAACCGCCCCCTGATTTATCCGTAACCTCCTTTAGATTTTTTCTGTACGACTCTTCAGTCATATAGGGCATCAAAAGGGAATCGATAGCCTCGATTTTGAGGTCTTTGATTCTGCCGGCTTCACCATTATTGAATTGAAAATCTGTGCTGTCTATAAATTGAACATGAGATGTTTTATGGTATTTTCCCCTACCGGGCATAACAAACGCAATTTCGACTTCGTGTCCTGTCAGCCCTTCCGTCAATCCCAAACTGGCCGTCCCCAGTCCGCCGCCGATATGAGGTGGAAATTCCCATCCAAACATCAATACTTTCATAATATTAAGTTACACAACCGTATGATTTCTGCGGCACTCCATGCCTGGGCAATGCAGCCACATGGATCATGAGGGTAGTCTCCGCTGAATATCTCGGAGATATGACCCAGGCCTGCGTCAAGAAGATGTTCTTCCATGTTTTTCAGTATATTTTTAAGCTGTTTCTTTGCAACGCTTCTATTTTCCGAAGATTTCAATAATGCTTCACCGTAGTGGCCTGACAGCCATGGCCAGACGGTTCCCTGATGATATGAAGAATCCCGCTGTTCCGGGGAACCGCTATACGTTCCGCGATACCGTGAATCAAAGGGTGATAGCGTACGAAGACCATAAGGTGTGAGAAGCTCTTCAGTAACCTTTTTAACGACCATCAGCATTTTGTGTTTACTTAACGTACTGTAAGGCAGGGAGGCGGCAAATACCTGGTTTGGCCTAACAGATTCATCCCGTGTTTCGGTATCAGGCATATATAAATCTGCGAGGCAATTTTTATTTTCGATCCAGAAACAGCGAATGAAAGAATCGCTTATCTTCTGTATTGCTCTATTAATGTCAAACTCTACTTTAATGTCAAACTCTTCGGAAAGTTCGCGTGTGAAGCAGAGGGCATTGAACCACAGGGCATTGATTTCCACAGGGCAACCATTTCTCGGTGTTACCGGAATACCATGTGCCATCGCATCCATCCAGGTTAATTGGGTGAGATGGGTTCCTGCTCTTAGTAGACCATTATCTAACAGGCTGATGTGTTCCGGTGTGCCGTGGTAGTAGTTTGTAATAATATCGATTAAGACAGGCCAAAAAGATCTTTTTACGAAACCCAGGTCACCGGTTTTTTTTAAATATTCCTGAACACACCAGAAATACCATAGAGACGCATCCGCAGAGTTATAGGATCTGTGTTCGTCTTTTTCAGACAGACAGTTGGGAATAAGGCCATCCTTCCTGAGTTCGGCAATATTCTGAAGTATCTCTACCCCTTCTTCGATTCTACCAGTATAGAAGGTAAGACCGGGGAGGCTAATCAGCGTGTCTCTTCCCCATTCGTAAAACCAGTGGTATCCGGCGACTACAGACGACCTGCCTTTCCGGTTCTTTATAATAAAGTGCCGGGCTGAGGAATTAAGCTTTTTTTCAAGATCACTCTTCCTGCCGGTCTTTTTTCCGGGCTTTTTTCTTCTGCCTGATTCCTTTTTCCAGAGACTGGCGATTCCGTTATGAGTTTTATTTAACGATACACAGAGTATGATCTCTTTTTCATGAGACATGCTGCATTCTAATTTGCCGGGCATGAACAGGTCTTCCTGGTAAGGGAACCCCCTGTCTCTTTCTTCCAGGTACTCGAAATTTTTATACCATTGCAAAGATGGATGAAACCGGCTTTTCTCATTCATCTGAAAGTAGATATCCGGCATACCCTCGTAAGGGGAGATAGAAAAACCATTTTCAAGGCTGTATGTGTCGGATCTGAGAAAATCGTTTTCACCTGTAAGCTCATGGATGCCCCTGTAAGCCAGGAGCGGTTTTAATCTCAGCAGAACGGGAAACGGCGCATTTTCAAAATAGTATCTGATAAGAAGTGTATTTTTACCATGGACGAGCATCAATTCTTTATGAAGGATAATTTCCCCTATTCGGTAGGTGAACCGGGGGCACAGGTCTTGCGTGAACTGTTCCAGATGCTGATGATCACGGGGGAAAACCTCCATAGGATATTTATGGACCGACAGGAAAAACTCCTTTCCATAGACAATGACAGAATCTTCCAGTTTTGACAGAAGAACAAATCTTCCCCCGGGGATGTCAAGGTTTGAAACCAGTAATCCATGGTATTTTCGGGAATGACAGTTTGAAATGGTACTGGAGGCGTAACCACCGAGGCCATTGGTATCAAGCCATTCATTTTTTGATAAGGTGTTAATATCAGGATATTTGTTAAAATCCACTCTGATCATCGCACAAGGTATCCTTTAGCTGCCCCGCCCTCTGGGCGGGATGATTTATTTAAGCTTATAAAAAAGTTTGCTAACTCATAACAAAAATAAACAGTAAACGAAACTAAAAACTTGTTTGATAATCAATATACAGATGGCGGTTATTGTGGTAGAAATAACAGAACAGAAAACAGGATTTCAGATAGTGTATTGAAGAAATAATACAGATAGAGACCTTTTAAAGCAATGATAAATGATCAGGTTCAGAGTCTTATAAAAAAAGATCCCTTATTGAAGCCTTATGAAAAAATCCTGAGGCGACGTATATTACGAACCATAGAGAGAAAAAAACAACTGACTCCGGCAGAAGAAAGTTTATCTGATTTTGCTTTCGGTCACGAATACTTCGGCCTGCATTTCCGGGGAAACGAATGGATTTTTCGAGAATGGGCGCCCAACGCCACCGCTGTTTTTCTTGTGGGAGATATGACCGACTGGAAGGAGAAAAAAGCATTCGCCCTGGAGCGTATCAATGAGGAGGGGGTGTGGGAAATCCGCTTGCCTGCAAAGGCATTGGGGCACGGGGATCTATATCGACTTCGTGTTCACTGGAATGCCGGAGAAGGAGACCGCATCCCGGCATATGCGAGACGAGTGATACAGGACCCCAAGACTCTGATCTTCAATGCCCAGGTCTGGCGCCCGTCTTCCCCCTATGAATGGCAGTGCGATGATTTTCGGTGTCCGTCAGGCCCCCTTTTTATCTATGAATCCCACGTGGGCATGGCTCAGGAAGAAGAGAAGGTCGGTTCCTATCAAGAATTCACCAAACAGACTCTTCCGCGTATCATTGCAAGCGGCTATAACACACTTCAGCTTATG
The DNA here is from genome assembly GCA_030655775.1 of Syntrophales bacterium. Classification (NCBI taxonomy): domain Bacteria; kingdom Pseudomonadati; phylum Thermodesulfobacteriota; class Syntrophia; order Syntrophales; species Syntrophales bacterium. The sequence continues at coordinate 7,546 of JAUSPI010000066.1, read as the reverse complement.
GCAATACCGGAGCATCCCTACTACGCGTCTTTCGGCTACCATGTTTCGAGCTTTTTTGCTGCCTCGTCCCGGTTCGGAACGCCTGAAGACCTTAAGGAACTGATCGATACTGCCCATGCCGCCGGTCTCCGGGTGATCATGGATCTTATCCATTCCCATGCCGTGAATAACGAGGTAGAGGGCTTAAGTCGCTTCGACGGTACGCTTTACCAGTATTTTCATGATGGGCCGCGTGGTCTTCACGAGGCCTGGGACTCCCGGTGCTTCGACTACGGAAAGCTACAGGTTCTTCATTTTCTTCTTTCCAATTGCCGCTTTTGGCTCGACGAATACCGATTTGACGGTTTCCGTTTCGACGGTGTTACCAGTATGCTGTACCACCATCACGGTTTAGGCAAAGCCTTCACCTCTTATGATGATTATTATTATGACGACACTGTGGACGAAGACGCTCTCACCTATCTGGCCCTGGCCAATAAACTCATCCATGATGTGCGTCCCGATGCTGTTACCATCGCCGAGGACATCAGCGGTATGCCGGGACTGGCCGTCCGGCACTCTGAGGGTGGTGTCGGTTTTGACTACCGTTTGGCCATGGGGGTTCCTGACTATTGGATCCGTCTGACCAAGGATGTGCCGGATGAAAAGTGGTCCATGGGTCATCTATGGTTTGAACTGAATAACCGCAGAAGGGGCGAAAAGACTATCAGCTATACAGAATCCCATGACCAGGCTCTTGTTGGTGACCAGACACTTATCTTCCGTCTTATAGGATCGGATATGTACGATCACATGACTGTGTCGGATGAGAATCACAGGGTCAACCGGGGCATAGCCCTGCACAAGCTTATCCGTCTTATTACGCTGGCTACGGCAGATAAAGGCTATCTCAATTTTATGGGTAACGAATTTGGACACCCCGAATGGATTGATTTTCCACGAGAAGGAAACTCATGGTCATACCGCTACGCACGCCGTCAGTGGCATCTTGAAAGTGATCCTAACCTGAAATATCATTTTCTTGCACGTTTTGATAGAGACATGATTGAAATTGCCAAACTGTTCCATCTTACCGAATTTTCGCAACCTCGCCTTTTATTCGAGCACTCGGATGACAAGGTGATTGCATTCGAAAGAGGAGATCTTTTGTTTGTGTTTAATTTCCATTCCACGTGCTCCCATTTTAACTATCGTTTTGAAGCCCCCCCGGGAAAATATAAAATGATACTCGATAGTGATGCACAAAAATACGGGGGACATGGTCGTTTGAACCCGCACCAACATCATTTCACAATTCCCGACACATCTTCTGCCAGGCAGCGACATTACATCGCTCTATATCTTCCAGTACGAACCGCTCTGGTTTTGCAGCGATAATTGACCGGGAGCGCTTGGTGTAAAATTTAGAAGATTTTAAAAACAGGAGGGACATCATGAAAAAAATTACTTCAATTCTTGTTTCCGTAATGCTTGTAAGCATGGTCATCTGCTCTGCCGCTCCATGTTTCGGTCAGATGGGGGGCAGGGGAATGGGAATGATGGGCCGTCATGCCCCGTTCAATTACGATTTAATATCAAAATATATTTCCCGGGAGATATCGATGAAAACCATTGACAGCACCTGGTACTCTGTAAGCGGCATTTACGTGAGGTTGATGCCCATGGGCGTACCGGAGCTGATGGGTATTCACAACACCCTGGAACTTAAATCGGTGTACACAAATAAAAATATCTATATCTATGCCACATGGCCGGACTACACAAAAAGCGTTAACAAAAAAATGTGGGTGAAACAGGAAGATGGTTCGTGGAAGCATTCCATGGATGACGAGGACAGACTCGGCTTTATCTGGGAAATTGGCGATTCTATGATCGGCTTTTCCCAGGGCAGAGGCTGTATGGTATTATGTCACACGGATCCAAAAGATCCTTACAAAGCTATTATGTCTACCAGATATATCGGCGGTCTCGCCGATGTCTGGCACTGGAAAGCAGTCCGGACAAACCCCGTAGGCTTTGCCGATGATCAGTATTTAGACCAGGAAAAACGCAAAAATGATCCCGGGGAATCGGCATACAAAGACAACAAGAAAAAGGATGGCGCCTCTCCGGCCTTCATGTTTGCAGATGGTACGGAAGCCTCTCCGTTTTTGTTTGCCCCGGAAGCAAAGCCCTTTAACGATAGCCGCTTTAAGTCCGGCGATAGATTGCCGGCCTACGTTCTGAAAACCCCGACGGGGGACAGGGCCGATATTGAAGCATACGGCATATACAAAGATGGTTTCTGGACTGTGATATTCAAGCGTTCCCTGAACACAGGACATAATACAGACGTGCAGTTCGTTCCCGGCAAAGACTACACCTTCTCTGCCGCCATATTCGACAACGCCGGAGATCAATACCACCTTAAGACCCAGCTTCTCCGGATCTTTTTAGAAAGAGTAGCCAGATAGTTGGGTGGAGGTTGAAGCCGGAGGTACATTCCATGCCTGAACAGAAAATCATCTTTCCGGTTACCGGGATGACGTGTGCCAACTGTGCACTCAATATTGAACGGGGCGCGAAAAAGATGGAGGGTATTGATGATATAATTATGAATTTCGCATCCGGCCAGGCGACCGTCACTTTTGATTCGAAGAAACTCGGCATAAAGGATATCCTCAAGAAAATACAAAACCTTGGTTACAATGTCCCAACAGCAAAAGTCGAGTTTCCCGTTACCGGTATGACCTGTGCCAACTGCGCAATGAACATTGAAAAGGCGGTAGGCAAGAATGTGCCCGGTGTTGTTAAAGCATCGGTTAATTTTGCCACGGAGCGTTTATCGGTCGAATACGTTCCTTCGGTTTCAAGTGTTGACGATATCATCTCGGCAATCGAAAAGGCGGGCTATGGTGCCATATCACCCGATGATATCCTGGAAGAAGAGGATGCCGAGGAGGCTGCACGGAATGCTGAGATTAAGGATCAAACATACAAGTTTGCAGTTGGTGTTTTGTTTACACTCCCACTCTTTCTTCTCAGCATGGGACGTGATTTTAACCTGCTCGGTATTTGGAGCCACGCAGTATGGGTAAACTGGCTTTTTTTAGGGTTGGCCACACCTGTTCAGTTTTATACGGGATGGGATTATTATGTGGGCGGTTTCAAGAGTCTTCGAAACAGAAGCGCGAACATGGATGTCCTTGTGGCGATGGGCTCAACGGTAGCGTATGTCTATTCTCTTTTCGTTTTAGTCTTTCCGTTTCTCGGCGATCATGTATATTTTGAAACATCTGCCGTCATCATTACTCTGATCAAGCTGGGTAAACTGCTCGAAGCCCGCACAAAGGGCAAGACGGGCGGTGCAATCCGAAAACTTATAGGCCTTCAGCCGAAAACCGCGACGGTTATCCAGGATGACATTGAAAAGGAGATCCCCTTAACGGCGATCAAGGCAGGTGATATTATTATCGTCCGTCCGGGGGAGAGGGTTCCCGTTGATGGTGTCGTTCTCGAAGGAGAATCCACGGTAGACGAGTCTATGTTGACAGGTGAACCCCTGCCTGTTGATAAGGCGGTGAACGATGAAGTTGTTGGTGGAACGATAAATGGAGAGGGCCTTTTAAAGTTCAGGGCAGACCGTGTCGGAAAAGAGACCGTCTTAGCGCAGATCATACGGCTGGTTCAGGAAGCCCAAGGGAGCAAAGCCCCGATACAGGCAATTGCTGACCGGGTAGCCGCAGTGTTTGTACCGGCCGTCATCGCGATAGCTTTCATAACGTTTGCCGTGTGGTGGACTATAACGGGTGAATTTGTTCCTTCCATGATAAGGCTGGTAGCGGTTCTTGTTGTTGCCTGTCCCTGCGCGCTCGGTCTCGCAACCCCCACGGCAATAATGGCCGGAACCGGGAAAGCCGCGGAAAGAGGGATCCTGTTTAAAAACAGCGAAGCCCTTGAAATGGCAACAAAGCTCGATACAATTGTGCTGGACAAAACCGGAACCATTACAGTCGGGAAACCTTCGGTAACAAACATCGTTCTCTTTGATCCGGCTCTCAAAACTGAAGATGATTTGTTGAAACTCGCGGCGTCTGTCGAAAAAGGATCGGAACACCCCCTCGGTAAGGCAGTTGTAAATGAAGCAAAAACAAGGAACATCGACCTCTGGAAGCCGGAACACTTTAAGGCCTACAGCGGACTTGGCGTCGAGGCTCGGCTGAACGGCAATTATGTGAGACTCGGAAAACCCGAATGGTTCCGGGAACTCGGAATTGATATCGGAAAAGCGGAACGTGAAGTCGAACGCCTTCAGTCAGGAGGCAAGACTGTCATGGTTCTGACAGAAGGGGAGAAGTTGTCGGGATTGATCGCCCTATCGGACACCCTGAGACCTGAATCCAAAAAGGCTATAGAAGAGCTTCACGCTCAAAAGCTCAAGGTAATCATGCTGACGGGAGATAACCTTCAAACCGCGAAGACTATAGCTTCCGAGGTTCATATAGATGATGTCCTGGCAGAAGTGCGCCCCGAAGCAAAGTCATCCAAAGTTAAGGAACTTCAAGAAGATGGCCGCCTTGTGGGAATGGTGGGAGACGGGATTAATGACGCACCCGCCCTTGCCCAGGCAAATGTCGGTATTGCTATAGGAACAGGCACGGATGTAGCAATTGAGACGGGGGACGTAATCCTTTCGAGCGGCGATCTGACCGGCGTATCGAGGGCTATAAGGCTCAGCAGGGCAACGATGAATACGGTCAAGCAGAACCTCTTCTGGGCCTTTTTTTACAACATCGTACTCATTCCGGTTGCGGCGGGTATTTTACAGCCCTTTGAGATTTTTCCGGGCTTCTTGAGGCAGCTTCATCCGATCCTGGCGGCGTTCGCGATGGCATTCAGCAGTATTTCCGTAGTAATGAACAGCCTCCGCCTGTACCATGCCAAAGTAGGGTAGCAATACAGCTTAAAAAGTCATATAAACTTGACAAGAAAACCGCGAGTGCGATAGGTTCTCCCTTCAATCAAATGCATGGAAGGAAATTATGGGTTTAATAAAAGGAACTGTAACAGTATCAAAATATCGTGTAATCGGCAGCCTGCCGGACAATTTCAAAAACTTCATCGACAAGCAGATCAAGCGTTTTGCCTTTCGTGACCTATCGATGGGGGAAGGTGAAAAATCTGTTGGCTGGACAAGTCTTGAAAATGTTCTGGACACGAAGTTCGAATACGCAAATTATCTGATAGCCGATTATCTAATCTTCTCTCTCAGAATCGACCGTAAGGTTGTATCCCCTGCATTGCTAAAGTTAAAAGTCCTCGAAGAGGAAAGAAAGCTCATCGCGGAAAGAGGCAAGGGCAAAATTTACCGGGAAGAGCGTAACGAGATCAGGGAGAGAATGCATCTTTCCCTCATGCGTCAAACTCCGCCTGTTCCATCATTTCATGAGATCTGCTGGAATGTATCCGAGGGGTGGCTTCTGTTCGGATCGCTTTCAGAAAAGGTGAGGGAGGACTTTGAGGATCTGTTCAAGAATACCTTTAAACTAACTTTGCGGCCCTTTGTTCCATGGGATACGAAATATATGGACTCACACATGGCAGAACGTATCCTTTCCGTTAATAGCACACAACTTGTATAATCTGACCGGTAGAGGTAAAAATGAACACATCGACAGCAGACCTTTCATTCCTCGGAAGAGAATTTCTGACATGGCTCTGGTTCAAAAGCGAGGAAAGAGAGGGTACAGTAATGGTACCGGACGTGGGGGATATTGGAATTGTATTCGCCCAGAAAATGGTTCTTGCGTCCGGAGAAGGCCAATATTCAGAAACAGTGGCATGCAGTGGAATATATTCAGATCTCAAGGAGGGGAAAGCCGCCCTGCGTAAAGGCAAAAAGATAAAAGAAGCGCGGATAAAGCTCGGCATCGAATCTAATGAATGTGAATTTACATTCAAGGCAGACAGTTTTCATATTCAAACCATGAAGCTGCCAGCTACATTGAACATGAATGAGGAAGAGATGGAGAAAGAGGGGAGGATCCTTGAAAGAATTTATCTCACAGAAACCGCTCTCGGAATGATGGAAAAACTTTTTTCTTTCTTTCTCAACAAACGCCTCACTCCCAAATGGGATTCTGAAGAAGTACCCAAAATAAAAAGATGGATGCGGGAGTAGCCTGATACTATCACAAAATTCGTCAATAACTTGATTTAATGCCTGACCCGCCACTCAACCCGACCCGCGAAAGCGCTTCGCGTGGGGTTGCGGGGTGCGTCGGACGATACCCGACACCCGATCCCCGATAAAACCGTCTCCCGGTGACCTCTATATTTGCCTCTCAAAAGTGTCTTAACTAAGCCAGATATCATGTTGCAATATGCAATGAATTGTGGCATATTGCTATAGCAAGTAAATTGAGGAGGATTATTAATATGGCTACTGCAGTTAGAGTATCCGAAGATTTAGTCAGGGAGGCTAAAATATATAGTAAAATTGATAAACGATCCGTCACCGGTCAGATTGAACATTGGGCACGAATCGGTAAATGTGCAGAAGAAAACCCTGATTTAACCTATATCTTGATAAAGGAAATTTTGATCGGCCTTGTGGAACTGGAACAGGGTGAATCTTCAGAATACAGATTCGGATAATTGCTCATGAAGATCTTACAATCTCGATCCTTTGAACGAAAAGTCAAAAAATTTACAAAAGGCCAAAAAAAGAAATTAGATGAAGAGATTCAGAAAATTATAGAGAATCCTTCAGTCGGATCTGAGAAGAAAGGCGAACTTCGAGGAGTTCATGTGCATAAATTCAAGATCAAGGGGGATCTGTATCTTTTGGCCTATAGATTCTTTATCGACGGTCTAGAATTGATTATGATCGGACCACATGAAAATTACTATAGGGATCTGAAAAGCTATCTTAAAGGCAGATGATTTTAAAGTATTTGTTTCCGTTTTTTCTGTTACCTTTCCCCTTTGACCGGGAGCGCACCCGCAAGCCCCGCCTTGTAGGCGGGGTAAGGGGCGCAATATAAAACAAACATTATTCCTTACCGGGAAGCCCCGCCCTGTGGGCGGGGAGCTTCACTTTTCGTTGCTGACCAATTTAGTCACCACCGCCACCGGAACCGCCGCCACTGAGCATAGCACTGTCTTTAATTTCTGCACTGACATTTCAGGCGGAAGATATTGGGGTTTTTAAAATCACCTTTCCCCTATTTCATCTACGAATTGTTAGAATTACCGCATCGCTCAAAATGTTTATTTCCATTTGAATCTGCGAATGTGCAATTTTCTCAGCTGGAGAATAAAGCAATTCCCGGCTTCGTTTGCTAATCTACAAACTTTAATTAATGGCAAAATGTCACCATTAAACCTTCATATCTACAATAAAAAAAAGCGAAAAACCCAATACTGTAGATTCCTGCCCAAACCTGCCACCCATTCCTGAACAAAACTGCCACTGATTCCTGGTGAAACCTGCCACCCATTCCTGAGGAAAGTTTACCACTTTTCAGGTCATTTCAGGAATGCAAAAAATAAAGTTTAATCATCC
>JAUSPI010000065.1 GCA_030655775.1 Syntrophales bacterium | reverse complement strand
AGGATACAATCGTTGGCCTTACGTCGAAGGATCGTCTGGAAGATCTATTAAAGAAAAATATGTAGCGCGGGGTCTCCGTGTCCCGCCAGTATGTGCCCTACAGAGCGGGCACGCTACATAGTGGATTCAAAAGGGAATTTTTATATAAGGGAATTCAAAATGCGTTTCGCGAAATTTTTTTCTATCATTGTTTTAATAGCTTTTCTGTCAGGATGTAATTTTTCGTGGGGTAGTCCGCGCATGAGCCGCGCTACACCTGAAGGGCTCTACGAACACGGATACTCATGTTATCAGAACGGCGATTATAAGGAAGCAATAGAATCATTTCAAAGATTGAAAGAAGAATATCCACTGAGCAAATTTGCAATAATGGCAGAGATAGGGATTGCCGATTCATTCTTTAGCAAAAAAGATTATGCGGAAGCCGAAATATACTACAATGATTTTATGAACCTCCATCCCACAAATGAAAACCTGCCCTATGTTATGTACCAGCTCGGCATGTGTCATTATAATCAGATGTACTCGATTGACAGGGATCAGACGGAAACGTTCAAGGCCAAAAAAGAATTTGAAAGACTCATCTCGCGATTTCCATCAAGTAAATTTTCAATGATGGCTGATAAAAAACTGAGAGATTGCAGGAAAAGGCTGGGTGAACAAGAGTTCTACGTGGGACATTTCTATTTCAAGATGAAAAGATATAAGGCTGCTCTAAAACGATTTGAAACAGTGGTCAGGGAATACTCGAATCTTGGTATGGACTACAAAGTAAGCTACTTCCTTCATGAAACAAAAAGAATCCTTAAACAGGAAGAGCAGAAAGAAAATTGAAATATCAAAACGCAAAACTAAAAAGTAGCCTGTTCCCCGAACAAACCTGTCAAAAACCCAAGTAGAGCCCGTTCCCCGAACGGGCCGATGAGGGCATCGGCCCCTACATCAAAGTTTTAACCCTCTTTTATATTTAATGTACTCGTAAAAAGTCTCAAAATGTGTCATTTGTCATCCTGAACTCGTTTCAGGATCTCACTTGTTTCAGCATCTAAATATTTCAATAAGTTAGAGACCCTGAATGATCCTGAAACAAGTTCAGGACATGATTTTGGGTGACAAAAACTGACTTTTTACGAGTGCATCATATTTAATACGAAGTTGCATTCGAAGACGACTCCGTCGGGCGAGACGCCCGACCTACTACGGGGGTAGGACAGGCGTCCTCGCCTGTCTAAAAATATGGGGACAGATTTAAAATCTGTCCCCATATTTTTGTTGCTAAAGCCCTTTTTTGTCAACGTTTGAACTGTAGAGCCGGTAACCGTTGCGGCCATGTTTTTTTACGTTGTACATGGCGATGTCGGCGTTTTTTATCAAGGTGTCAGCATCTTGACCGTCTTCAGGATAGACAGCAATCCCTAAACTGGTGGTAATGTTGAGTTCGTGACCATTAACTGAAAGCGGCTTTTGAAATGCATCAATAATCTTCTCAGCAATATTAGCAACATCGTTCACATGAACAACTTCAGACAGCAAGAGCAAAAATTCGTCGCCCCCCATGCGGGCAACGGTATCGCTCTCACGGAGTAGTCCACTCAGACATTTGCCGACAGCTTTCAGCAGTCTGTCTCCAAAGCTATGACCAAACGTATCATTGATTTCCTTGAACTCATCCAGATCTAATAACATTACGGCCAGCTTTTTAGGGTTGCGGCGTGCACGAGCCAGTTCCACGGCAAGACGATCATTGAACAGCGCCCGATTCGATAGACCGGTGAGTTGATCATGCGTGGCCATATAGACAAGTTCTTCCTCCACCAGTTTGCGGTCGGTGATATCAGCTAACGTCCCCCTTACTTCCATAACACGATTATCTTTTAAGATAGGCCGGCCGGTAGTTCTTAACCAGCGAGATTCGCCGGACCTGGTCAGAAACCGAAAATCAGTTACCTCTTTCCTTTCGGACACAATCTCCTGAAGCTTATTCGTTCGGCTGGTCAGATCTTTTTCATAAATGAATTCGGTAAATCTCTTACCAATGATCTCGGATGGACTGTAACCGCTAAACGATTCAATATTGGGACTTATATAGGTTACTACTGCATTCTCGTCTAACGAATAGATTATTTCACTTATATTTTCTACAAGGCCGCGATATTTTTCTTCACTATCCCGAAGAGCCTTTTCCATTTTATGTTTGTAAAGTGCCATCTCGACGGAGTTATACAAATCCCTCTCCTCGAACGGCTTGAGCATATAACCGGACAGCCCTGTCTTCTTCGCCTTATGTAACCTATCTTCGTCCCCATAGGCAGTAAGACATACAACAGGAATATCAAAACGGGAACATATCTGCCCGGCAGCGTCTATACCATTCATGTCGCCTTCTAACATGATATCCATGAACACCAAATCAGGAAGTACATCCTCTACTATCTTAACAGCTTCCTCACCGGAAGAAATAATGGCAAGAACATCGTATCCAAACTTCCGCAGAATCCTCGCTATGTCCTCACCAACAACCCGCTCATCTTCAACGACTAAAATCCTTACCTTCTTCTCCATTTTCTTCAACACACCTTCTCATCTTATTCTTCTCAGCCTCAGCACAAAAACCGCACCCATAGGGGTGTTATCCTCAATATGTACAATCCCGCCATAGCTTTCCATGGCTTTCTTGACTATATGCAATCCCAGACCGGTATGTCCGGTCTCGCCATATTGAAAGCCCTTTTTGAATACTTGCTCCTTAATCTGATCCGGGATTCCAACACCATAGTCGGCAATTCTTACTTCACAGAAATTTTCCTGCTTGTCTATCGTTATGTCTATCCTGTCGGTCTTCCCGTGATCTATGGCATTCCTTATTATGTTAT
>JAUSPI010000064.1 GCA_030655775.1 Syntrophales bacterium | reverse complement strand
AGGAAGCAGGCGCTAGACAGAGTCAATGAAATTAATCATTACGATACTTTCATTGTGATGATGATCCCCAAAGATATTTCAACGTACAGAATCTTTCGGCTTGTCTCAGAAAAGAAAATCGGTTTTTGCGAACTGATGCTGGGCAGTCTTCCAATATACAAGATCAGTGCCAAGGAGAAGCGTATTGGGTTTTTCCGGCGGTGGATGTGGAAATCGCCTATTATTTTATCCGTCAAGTTGTTTTTTTTCTTGTTTCAGAAGGTGGTCCATTTTCCGGAACCGAGAATGATATTTGCTGGGGGAAAGATTACTGAGGGGCGTGCCCACAAAAACAGGATGTTAGAGTTATGCAAAATAGTACGCTCGCATGCGCTGGATTTTGATATTTTCCGAGAAATATCCAGTAAACCTACTTTGTGTAGTATAGAAAAACCCTATATAGTCTTTCTGGATGAATATGCTCCTTTTCACCCCGATTTTATCAGGACGACCGGGAAATCGCCCATAGAACCAGACAATTATTATTTTAAATTGAACAATTTTTTCGACTGGCTTGAGAAACAAACAAGCTACGAGGTTATGATTGCTGCTCATCCACGGTCGATCAAGGAAACTCAGAAAAAGCGTTTTCGCGGAAGGGCTATTTTTTACGGTAATACGGCAGAGCTTGTCAGGGATTGCAGTCTGGTTTTGCTTCATGCCAGCACCTCAGTAAACTTCGCGGTTTTGTTTGAAAAACCGATGCTTTTTATTACCTCTAACGAAATTGATAAAACAGATCTTGGAAGAGGGATAAAATCAATGGCTTCCGAATTTGGTACCACCCCTCTTAACGTAGACAAAAAGATTGATCCCGGATTTTTCGTGTTCCAAGAGATAGAAAAGGCGTATTATGAATACTATAAAGAGAACTATATCATTTCAAAGGATGCCGATGAAAGGCATATCGGTTACCAGATAGCAGATCAAGTTCGCGCTTTTTTCCAGGAAAAACTGCGAAAGGAGCAGAAGAATGAACTGGAAGTCCGCAGTGTTTGACGGGAGCACTCCCATAGCTGAAGTTATTTCAGAATTTGACAGATCTCCCTATGGAGTTGCCCTCATTGTTGATGACAAAGAGAAACTTGAGGGTATCGTAACTGATGGAGATATCCGAAAGGCTCTTCTAAAAGAAGTGGATACCGGGCTTCCGGTGTCGGAGATAATGAACCGCAATCCTATCGTCGCCTATGCAGATCAATCAGAAACTGAGATAACGTGCTTTATGAGAAAAAAAACCATCCACTACTTGCCCGTGGTAGATAGATCTGGAGTCCTTAAAGGTATCCGATCGCTTGACGATTTATCCCGCATCAAGACCTTTGACAACCCGGTAATTCTTATGGCGGGCGGATACGGTGAAAGATTAATGCCTTTGACAAAGGATTGCCCAAAACCGCTTTTGAAAATTGGAGAGAAGCCCCTCCTGGAAATGATCATTGAAAGTTTTATTGACCAGGGTTTCAATAATTTTTACATTTCTGTTTATTACAAAGCAGACATGATAAGAAAACACTTTGGTGACGGGGCAAAATGGGGCGTTTCTATCAATTATTTATTGGAGAAGAAAAAGCTTGGGACAGCGGGTTCTTTGGGTCTTTTGCCAACCAGTAATGCAAGACCCATGATCGTTATGAATGGCGACCTTCTTACTAAAGTGGATTTTATTGAAATGCTTGAATACCATGAACGAAAGTCTGCGTCCATGACTATTGGTTCGGTTACTCATGATGTTCATGTTCCTTATGGTACTCTAGAAATTGAAGAAGAAAATATTCTGAAAAGCATAAACGAAAAACCGAGCCTTTCATTTCCGATAAACGCAGGTATTTACGTCCTAGATCAAAAATGCATGAGGTTCATCAACAAGGGCGCCAGAATGGATATGAATGATTTAATTACCAATCTTTTGGGAATAAAAGAAAGAGTATTTGTTTTTCCGATAAAGGACTACTGGATGGATATTGGGTCTGTTAAGGATTTCAATTCTGCTTGCAGGCATTTTAGTGATTTGAACTGAATCCTTTCAGGAAAGAGGAACATAAGATGGAAGATATTTTTAATTTTAAGGTTAATACTGATCTGTATTCCGGTATAGGGCAAACGGCTTCTTTTTTTAAGCAAATAATTGAAAAAAACGGCTATCGTCGGTCATTGGTTCTTGTCGATGAAGGGGTCAAAAATAAAAGCCTGTATTTTGCCGAGGTGCTTGACGAAGCAAGAAAGAGAATTGAGATTGTCGATGAAATGGTTTTAAGAGGAAACGAAGAACCCGATTATGATTATCTGGATCAAATAGTTTGTCATATAAGAAGCCTGGGCGATATTGACCTCATTTTAGGGATCGGTGGAGGTAGTTGTCTTGATATCGCGAAAGCGTCAGCGGCTCTGAGGAACAATCAGGGAACGGGGGTAGAGTACCGGGGGTTCGACAAGCTGCTTGCACCCGGTATCCCTACTCTGCTTATTCCAACCACAGCCGGAACGGGTAGTGAGGTTACGATAAATGCTGTTTTTACCGATAAAAACCATAAAAAAAAGTTTGGAATAAACGGCCG
>JAUSPI010000063.1 GCA_030655775.1 Syntrophales bacterium | reverse complement strand
TGAGGATGAATTTTTTGAAAAGGTCAAGTACATTGCAAATAATCCTATTAGGACGAATTTGGCAAGGCAATATGAGGATTATAAATGGTTATATATAAAGGGCTGGATGAAAAAAGATTTATAGAATAGACAGGCGAGACGCCTGTCCTACTAATAGAGACTGTCTTACGGATTCCTTTTTCATTTTGATATTTGATATAGTTATCACGCTCCGAATTTTGTCAGTCTTTGCGCATGGGCAAGCGCTATTCCCATAAGATATACCATGGGGATTCTTCCCAATCCGCCTTGGATGCACTCCCTCTCACCAAATCGTTCCACCCCATCCGGCCTGCAAGTATCCGATGAAAGAAGCACAGGCACAGGGTGCCAGCTATGTGAAGCAAGGAGCGCCGGTGTTGAGTGGTCTCCGGTCACAACCAGGACATCGGGACGAAGCTCAGTTATCACAGGAAGAAGGGAATCAACCTCCTCGATAACTTTTACCTTTGCATCGAAGTCTCCATCTTCACCCCTTGAATCCGTCGGTTTGATGTGAAGGAAGAAGAAATCATATTTTTCGTAATTTTCACGCAGGGCAGCAAATTCAGCTTCTATCGTCTCCGTCAGCGTGTTGACAGTCATCCCTAAAAGCCGTGCAATTCCTCTGTACATGGGATAGTTAGCAATCGTAAGTGGATTGAGCCCAAATCTCTCATTGAGGCCGGGGTACCTGCGGTATTTGGCATATCCTCTCAGCAGTATCATATTTGCTTTCTCCTCATCGGAGAGGATATCTTTAGCTTTTTCTGTCAATTCAGCTATAACCGCCGCTGTCTTTTTCGCCTCCGGTACCATGGCCTCGGGCAAAAGCGGGGGCATTCCAACTTTCTGTGGGTCTGTTTCTTTTATTTCTTCCCGCAAGTTATCCCCTCTAAGGGCGATCAGTGCGCGGTGTTCTCTTACCGTTTCAAAGAAAACACCATGCGATTTCAGTTTTATACCTTCCTGCAACTTAAGGCAGAGTCTTCTGTTGGTTTCATTGTCGATGCGACCCGCCCTCCTGTCAATCACCAAGCCGCTGTCATCTATAGTTGCAAAATTAACCCTCATAAAAAGGTCTTTTTCCGTCATGGGAAAGTTAATCCCCGCTGCGGACAATATTCCCCTTCCCACATTGTTCTTCACGGGGTCGTAGCCGAAGAGTGCAAAATGAGCGGGACCGCTCCCCGGTGTTATCCCGTATCCGATCGGGTCGAGGAGACCGCAGATCGATTTTTTAGCCAAACGGTCAAGATTCGGGGTGTCGGCCGTTTCCAGCTCTGTTTTATCACCCCCTGGCAGGGGGAGACCCCCTACACCATCGAGGATTAAAAACACAATCTTTGTATCATTCGGCACTACAAGCTTATCAATCAATTCCGGATTCATGTCTCGTATCTCTCTTTTCAATTTTCTTTACAAATTCCAACTCATACGGGATTTTGTAAGGATGACTCAACTGCGGGACTCATATTTAACTTCAGTTTATAGCATAAAGTAGGGAGACCGTTCAAATAAAAACCTGAATTTAATCCCCTTCTGGTTCCCTGGTTATCAACATTCATTTCCCCAAAATAGACATTGAAAATAAATTCTGTCCTCCCCATCCCGTAGGACAGCCGTCTCGGCTGTCTAAGCGATTCACCATTATGGACAGGCGAGACGCCTGTCCTACTGTGTTGGAAGGGTCAATGTCTATTTTGGGGTCATTTGTATTTTCTTGACATCTGCTGCTTGAACGTAATATAAATTTCGCCTGCAAATAAAAGGGAATAACGGGGGGTAACGTTTTGCCCCCTTAGCTACTGGAGGAACCAATGGCCATAATAATTGATGGAAAGAAGATAGCACAGGACGTCAGAAATGAGATTAAAGAGGAAGTTCTCAGGCTGAAGGCGAAAACCGGAACCGTTCCGGGGCTTGCCGTCATCCTCGTTGGAGACGATCCCGCCTCAACAATATACGTCAGAATGAAGGAAAATGCCTGTAAGGAAGCTGGATTTTTATCAAGGGAACAGAAACTGCCAGCCGAAACCGATGAAAAAAAACTGCTCAAGATCATCGAAGAGCTAAACCGCGATGATGAGATACATGGTATTCTCGTTCAGCTTCCCCTTCCCGGGCACATAAATTCCGATTCAATCATAGAAGCCGTTGATCCCCGAAAAGATGTTGACGGTTTTCATCCATATAATATCGGACGTCTCTTTTCAGGAAATCCCTTCCACATGGCCTGCACCCCACTGGGTATTATAGAGCTTTTAGACCGCTACAACACCGGGATTGAAGGGAAAGAGGTTGTCATAGTAGGCAGGAGCAATATTGTGGGGAAACCGCTGGCCCTGATGCTTCTTGCACGACACGCCACCATAACCATGTGTCACACACGGACAAAAGACCTCCCAGAGGTCACAAGAAGGGCGGAAATCCTCATCGCTGCCGCAGGAAAGGCCGAAATGATAACGGGAGATATGGTGAGGGACGGAGCCGTCGTTATAGATGTCGGCATAAACAGGCTCGAAAGTGGCAAGCTGGTGGGAGATGTGGCTTTTGATGAAGTGGCTGAAAAAGCATCCCATATAACACCGGTTCCCGGCGGTGTCGGCCCGATGACGATAGCAATGCTTCTCAAGAATACCCTGAATGCAGCAGTTCACCTACAGGTTTAAGTCCAGGGGAACCTGATGATAGTCAAGGGCGGCACATTTGACAGACCAATAAACAACATTCTCATCATACAACTTGGTGATATCGGCGACGTGGTATGGGCCACACCGACTTTCCGGGCAGTAAAGGAAACCTATCCGCAGGCGAATGTCTCAGTTCTTGTGCGGGAAGGATTTGGATCACTCCTTGAGGCAGATCCACATCTCCATAGAATTTTCGAGGTCAAACATTACAAGGGGAACCTTTTAAATAGGACAAAGAAACAGATCAATTTCATCAGGGATCTACGAAAGGCATGTTTTGATCTGGTCTTTGATCTTCGGTCTGACGATAGAGGAGCTTTCATGGCCTTCTTTTCCGGTGCTCCAATACGGGGGTCCATGTTCTATCCGGATATTCCATGGCGTAATCATTTCTTTTCTCATTTAGTTACCCCTTCTTCATCGAATAAAAGAGTTTATGGCGCTGCAGAGCAATCTATTCGCATTATCAGGGAGTTTGGTATTGATACGGACAACACGACTCCGTGCCTCACTATTCCCAAAATTATAATGGAGCGTGTACACCGGCTTCTTGAAAAGGAACGATTGATGGATTCAGGCTGGATTACCCTGAACCCCTTTTCCAGATGGCAATATAAAGAGTGGGGATATGAGAAATGGGCACAGATCATTGACTGGTTATGGCAAGAATATAGGATCGCCGCTGTAATTGTCGGGTCTCCGGAGGAACGCAATAGATCAATTGATATTGTCAAAAAGTGCCGCCAAATGGTTTTTAATTTTACAGGCAAGACGACTTTGAGTGAATTAGCTGGTCTGCTCAGCCTGAGTTACCTCAATGTCGGGGTGGACAGTGCGGCTCCGCACATTGCCGCGGCTGTTGGTACCCCTACCATAACTATTTACGGTCCTTCAGAATGGCTGGTTTGGGCGCCTATTGGTGAAACTCACAGCGTCGTCACTCCAGATTGCGACTGCGCACCCTGTCATCAAAAAGGGTGTGATGGCAGTGGCACAAGTAAATGCATTGAAGAATTAACGGTTAATAGTGTAAAAGGGGCAATTCAGGGATTCTTGGACAAGTGTGGACAATCATAAGCTAAGGGGATTGAGGAATATGAGAAAAGTCTTAATTGGCATACCGGTTTTGGACAACGTAGAAATAACCAGAGCATGTTTACAACATCTTTATCTAAATACAAAGACCGACAGATTGGGATTAAATGTGTCTGTTTTAATTGTTGATAATGGATCACAGAACGATATCGCAGATATCTTTCGACAGGAATTTGAAGATCCGAAATTTCCTACTTATTTTTTGAGAAATTCAGAAAATCGGGGTGTGGCTTCCGCATGGAATCAGATATTGCGGTTTGCGCCGGAGAAAATACCCGGGCAATCTTTTTATTATGATTATTATGTTGTATCAAACAACGATGCATTGTTTGGCGCTGACTGGTTACAGCCGATGGTGGAAGCTATGGAGACTGACAAAAGGATAGGCTGGATCTCCACTATGGAAAATGGCTCTCCCGTATTGGAAGAGTTGATAGAAGCCCATGCTTTGTCAAAGAACTATCGTGTCGATCCTCAAAAACCCTATACAACGGCTGTCATTCATGAGAGTTTGAAGCACATCTATGGAAAATGGGGAGGGCATGAGCTTTTCTGCCAACTTGTCAGGGACAAAGAGCTGCCTCTTTTTATCCCCTTTCAACAAGAGGGTCGGTCTGCTGTCTGCTTTATGGTAAGACCCGCGATGATTGATCAGATCGGTTTTTTTGATGAAGACTATTCTCCAACAGGTATCGCGGAAGACCTGGAATATTTTCTCAGAATGGAGCGTATCTTAATGCCACCATCGCTCACCGAGGAGATATATCCCGAAGAGGCGAAATGGCTGTGTGGTTTCTGCGGTAGGAGCGTCGTACACCACAACTGGTGCAGCACACGGCAGGGACCGAACTTTGATGGTCGAAAATGGGATAAGGCAAGAGAAAAAAATTGGAAAGCCAAGTTTGGAAAATCTCGTAAACATTACACGAAGTTGCTGCCATAAATCGATTCTGATTCAAAGAGTATTATGAAAAAGATTGCGCTTGCAATGGAAAAATTCAGTCGGTACGCTGGAGGAGCAGAGTCATATGCTGTTTCTCTCGCCACATCTCTTATAGAAAATGGGTGGGAAGTGCATTTATTCGGGGAAACCTGGGACGGGGAGCCAAGTGGCGCCATTTTCCATAAAATAACAATTCCAAAGCATTTGCCCTCTTGGGCTAAAATGCTTATGTTCGCCTTTCGGCACAGAAAAATGGTTACCCTTTATCAATTTGATGTAGTGTTAGGATTTGGAAATACTATATACATGAATGTTTATCAGACCCATGGCGGGGTCCACAGGCTTTCAACAAAAAGAAAAGTTTACTCAGAAAAGAGCAAAATTAAACGGGCAATAAAGCGGTTGATTATCATTTTGTCACTGAAGCAATGGGTGAGAGCCTGGATTGAATCAGCGCCGTTTCGACTTGACCCACGGCCAAGAATAGTGGCGATTTCTCAAATGATAAAAACCGACATGGAGTCTTTTTTCAGAGTGAAAGGTACAGAAATTGAAGTTGTATATAATGGTGTCGATACCTCTCGATATAACCGTAATTTA
>JAUSPI010000062.1 GCA_030655775.1 Syntrophales bacterium | reverse complement strand
CGAGGATGTGGGTGTGAGGATTGTATCCCAGGAAATCGCCGAAGGTCTGCATGGCGATGACGGCGCCGGGGATGGGATCATTTTCGGGAACCGCCTCCTGGACAAAGACCTTCAGGGATTCCCAGGCGCAGCGACTGAGATCGGCAAGAAGCTTCCGATCGTAGAGAAAGTAACGGCGGAGGATTTTCGGGATACTGAATACGAAATGCCGGTGGGGAATCTTTTTGAGGACATCCATGCACAACCATTCCCCGAATTCCACGACGCGCTTCTGATGGCATGATGGGCAGAAATGGCGGCGCTTGCAGGAGAATGCCAGGAGATATTCATGGCCGCAATCTTTGCATTTCACACGGGCAAAGCCGTTGTGCAGATCGCCGCAATCGAGATAGCGATAGATGACCTGCTCGACATAAGGCCGCCAGAATCCGTACTGCCGTGAAAAATGATCGTCATAAATCCCGACAAAGGTTTCAAAATAGTCCTCCACACAGCGGTAGTAATCCGAAGACTGCGGATTTCGTGGGCGATAAACGGCGGCAGGAAGGGACACGATCTTTCTCCTTCGAGAATATCATGTCGCCATAATGTAGAACGATCGTTCTATTTGTCAAGTAGAATCCCAGAAAATATTTTTGTTAATAAGAATGGGAATTTGCCTGGCCGCTCAACTGGCCGCAGGCGGCGAGGATGTCACTGCCCTTTGCCGGCTCTGAGGATTGCCGTGTAGTTTATGATTTTTGTGGTTATTCAATTCTGTTAAATGAAGATCCCATGGGCTAAATAAACGACGACATTCAGACTGATAAGTTTTACCTGCATCATATAACCCCGCCAGCTCAGAAAGCGTCGGCATCCGCCAGTCCGTATAACCTCCCCCACGATAATTCTCGCAATAGTTCTTGGCATTTTGCCAGTTAATATCTGAGCCGTTGTCCTTCGCCGCCCACATCAGGTTCGTACTCGTGTCCAGGACAGTTCCATCGCCATAGGCGATAAAGCGGCCATCCCTTTTAATCTCATTAGCTGTGGATACCGTAGGCCGTTTTCCCATGGAGAGGGTCGTGTTCTTTTTTGCCTCCAAAGCAGCTTTCTCTTCTTCTATTTTCTGCCGTTTCTCCTCCAAGGCTTTCTTTTTCCCCAGTAGCGCCTTCTCCTTTTCCAGCTTGCGATCTTCATCTTCAATTTTCATGGCTTCATCATCAAGCGCATCCGTGTCCGATGTCTTGGACGCTACTGATTCAGCCTTGTCTGTGACAATTCTACCCGATGGAGTAATATCTGTTGCCGTTTTGCCATTGCCCGGCATAAAAAAGAAATCTCCCTCTAAAGAGGATAACTCCCAAGGCACCTGCCCTGTTTTTAACCTTTCTCTTAACCTGCTGTTTGCCGCCACACCTCCAACCACAGCGATATGATCGCAGCTCTTTTCCAGAGCGGCGTTAATGACCTTATATGACAAAACATCAATGACTGATTCCTGAAATCCTGCCGTAATATCAGGAATCTGCTGTTTATAGGTGCCTTCGTGAATCTTCACATACCGGCTTACGGCTGTTTTAATCCCGCTGAAGCTAAAATCAAATCCAGATTTGTCCAGATATGTCCTGGGAAAATCAATCTTTCCCGGATCCCCGTCTTTAGCAAGTCTCTCAATAACGATTCCTCCGGGATAGCCAAGACCAAGCAGTTTGGCAACCTTATCAAATGCCTCTCCGGCAGCATCATCCCTGGTTTGCCCCATAAGCTCAATTTCAGTATAAGAAACAACGTGGGTAATGCTTGTGTGGCCGCCTGATGCCAGCAGCGCCACAAAAGGAAAAGGAGGCGGGTCAGACTCTAAAAAGACAGAATTAATATGCCCATCAAGGTGATTTACACCCACCCATGGAATATCAAGGGCAAAAGCATATGCCTTTGCAAAGGAAAAACCAACAAGCAGCGAACCTATAAGCCCGGGCCCCTGGGTTACGGCAATTCCATCAAGCTGTTTTAAATCAATGCCGGATTTACCAATCGCTTCCTTGACGACAGGAACAATAGACTCAATATGTTTCCTTGAAGCAAGTTCAGGCACAACGCCGCCGTATGGATGATGGATATCTGTCTGAGATGATACAACAGAAGATAAAGTTTTATTTCCGTCAACCACCACTGCCGCCGCTGTTTCATCACATGAGGTTTCAATGCCTAATATTATCAAAAGTTATTTACTCACTATTTCGTAGGGCAGAACCTTTATAGTGCGCTCTGAAAGGGGGATATCCACAAGCCAGCTTCCAACAGCATCGGCTGTGTAATAAGGGGTGTTGTCTAATTTTGGAGGCAAAGGCTGCCGGGTTTTAGTTGCAACCACCATGATCGCCTCTCTGTCCTTTTTGTGTTCAGGCAATGTGCCGACCTTCAGATGAATCCCTGAAGCCTGCTCAAATTTTGTCGGAAACCGAAAATAATCGCCCTTTGCAAGGCTGCTTTGTTCTCTAACTCTGGAAGGAACCAGAATAATTGCCCGGCTGTCCGCTGTCAGGTTGATAAGGGTTATGAAACATCTCCGGCTGGCCCTGGCTTCGACAAACATCTCTTCGCCTGTGGTAAACACACGTTCTTGTTTAGCTTTGCATCAAGCTTAAATGCCGGGTCAGGCTTGCCCTCAGGCATTGCGACACAGGCGTTAAGCCTTACTTTGTAAATAACGACAGGAGGCTTGGTTTTATCTTTCTGCAAGACATCCACATCCCATTGCAAAACCTTTTCAGCTACAATCTGGCCGTATGAAGAAGAATTGACAACATCTGAAAGAAGCGTAAAATCCTGCACAATACTTGCCGAAGCAAGCTGAACACCGGCCACGTTCTCTATTGCGTTTCTTCTTGCCTCAGTCAGGGCTATTTGCGCCGCCTCTGTTGCTGTAACATTGGAGACCTCAGCCTGGCCTTCACATGTCACCCATCTGCCATCTGCCGAACCGGCGGGAACAGGCGCAAAAAGTAATAACAAGCAAAATAATATTGGAATAATTCGGTTCATTTATATTTAATAATCACGGCATTCTTACTGCCCATAATCTGGGGTTGCTGTTCCCTCATGTAGAGACGCCGCGCCATGTAACTTACCTCATCGGCAAGATAATTGTGAAGCTCTCCTCCTGTTACATTCCCGTCCTTGTCTGTATCTGCCTCTCCCTGAAGCCCTTTCAGAAAATAGTAGGTATAAAGACCGTGCTTTTTGGCAGGATACCATGAGCTTATCTGATCCCCTGTGGATGAGGTCAACACGCACGCATTCTTCATGGTAAGGAGAGGATTTTTAACATCAATAAATACAGGTGACGCATTCTTTAAAAGCATCCCTTTCTCTGATCCGCCGCTAAAGCAGGTGTCCAGAACAACCGTGATGGACCGGGCAGGGAGCTTTGCCAGGTTATCGTAAAAAAGCTTGAGGCTGTATCCGTTAAAACGAACAGTTGACGGATCGCAGTCCACAGGCACAAAATAACCGGTCTTAGTCTTAACGTCAGGAGCGCCGTGGCCGGAATAATAGATAAAAACATCGGATTCGTCTGGTCTCAGATAGCTGTAAAGCTTTGCCTTATAATCGCTCTCAATGCCAAAGAAGGTCCTGAACTGGGCCTGGGTGGCATTTTCCAGATAAATAATGTTCCCCTCCCGATAACCAAGTGTCTTTTGCGCATACTTTTTGACAATACGGGCATCGGAAATGGCATAATCAACATTCGGCACATCCTTTGAATTATAATTCTGGTTGCCGATAATCACCGCCACACCGTATTTATTTTCGATCTGCGCACGGGGCACCTTACTGTCAACATCAGCGGATTTGCTTACGGAAAGTGATGCCTTTTCGTTTTTGCCGGATGCGGAAAAGGATAATGAAACAAAAAGGAACAAGACCGCAAAAATTATTATGCATTCCCACGCAGGAGCGTGGGAACGAGTCAATATCATTTTCCTGTTCATAACAGCCTCCTGTTATCAGATTTGCCGTTTTATCTCACGCAGTATCTTTTGCAGCGCCGGTATCAAAACAGGCACATCCTCAGCCATTGTTTTCCATACCACCAGCAGATTTACCCCAAAGTAATGATGTATCAGCTTGTCCCGCATACCAGCAATTTCGCGCCAGGGAACTTCAGGATACCTTTCCCGCAACTCTTGCGGAATCTGCCTGGCAGCTTCACCAACGATTTCTAAAGATCGAATCACAGCAAAGGTTGTTTTGTCATCTTCTTTGAACTGCTCGAAACTCATGTTTTCGATGAACTGTGAGCCTTTCTCCAGAGCTTCCAGAATATCTTCAAGATAATCAATATATACTCGTTCAGTCGTCATACGCGGATAACCTCACGCAAAATATGTTGTCCAATATTAGGTTTGAGAGCATCTTGCATGACCAAATCTACCTTTACGCCCAGTAAATCTGAAAGATAGTTTTCTAAAGCAATAAATTTGAGCAGGCTTGGGGTTTCGGAAAATGTGACCAACACATCCAGGTCGCTATCTGTGTGTTGTTCTCGACGGACATATGAACCAAAAATACCTAATGATTGTACTTGGTAGCGATTTGCAAGTAACGAGAAGTGTAGTTTAAACAATTCCCGAAAGCGTGTAATATCCTTCTCTTTCATCTTATAAAACTCCGTGTATTGCAACATGAGCCTCTAATAGATTGCAGATCGTAGTCAAAATCTTCGCTTGTCCAGATTTCACCCTTGTTCAGACCCGCTATTCTCTTTATAATAGTCTCTTTTCAGCGTTATCGGCTTATGCATTCTCACGCAGGAGCGAGGGAACGAGGTAAAACCCGCAATATAAATAACCCCCTAATATTACATTAAGAACTATTGGCATTTTCTCGTTTTTCAACGGATTTGTCAACACATACTTTCAAAAGTGCCCAACCGCCGTTTTCGTTTTTCCTGCTAACAGCGGCCAAGTAGGGCACGTTCCCCGAACGTGCCTGAGAACGGGCCGATGGGGCATCTGCCCCTACAAACCGCAAACCCCCTGTAGGGCGCGTTCCCCGAACGTGCCAAATTACAGTTCCCCGAATGTGCCAAATTACAGCGGCAGTGAATCTGCCATCTTGCTATACGGATATTCATGCCAATGGGATACTATACCCTTTCTTACTGGATTGTTTACGATATACTCGGCTATCTTAAGCATAGACTCTTCTTTTCTCACAATATGATCATAAAAATTCTTCTGCCAGAGTGGGTTAATGCCAAACGACACCTTAATAATCCTGGCTGTATAACGTTTAAATGCCGCAACCCAATTCTGAAGGCTCTTTTGATAATCGTCGGTCAATGAAAGCAGGATATGTAAGTGATCCGGCATAATGCAGTAACAAAACAATTTTATCTCATTTGCATCCCTTCTGAATTTCATCTCATCTTCGACCATCACAGCTATATTATCGTTCAAAAAATATGATCGCCTGTCAGCCGTACAGATGGTTAAGAAAAATACAGATGTGCTGTTTTTATAATCGAAATTACTCAGATGTAGTTTTTTTCTCTGTTTTGTTGTTATGTTTGAATGTTGTACATTCATCGTCGATTTTCTCGGAAACTTCTCGAGATTTTCGGCCTGTTCGGGGAACAAGCCCTACTCGGAAACTTCTTTATGGCCGGTATGGACCATTTCAGAAGATCGTATGTTAGTGTAAGAGAATCAGGTCCGGTCTTTTTAGCCATGGTTATAAAAATTTACGTGGAGCGGCCTGCATGCAGGCCGCTTTGTATAAAGTGTAAAAGGGTCAAGGTATAAGGTTTAATAAGCCCGGGCAACACAACACACAACACGAAACCCGATGCCGTTGAACCCGCAGCCTGGATCGTACCTGCCGCGGGAGGCGGATCGCAGGTGCCTCGCGTAATCGCGCCAGGAACCGCCACGCAGGACGCGAGCCGTGCCTGAAGAAACGCCTTCAGGAGCTGTAACATGGCCTGATGGGTAATCACCAAACCAGTCCTCACACCACTCCCAGACATTGCCGTGCATGTCATACAAACCCCATGCATTAGGCGAAAAACTTGCCACCTCTATGGTTTT